>JAQNCM010000409.1 GCA_029237615.1 Mucilaginibacter sp. | reverse complement strand
ATATGCGCGTGCTGCCGGCTTATATATTTATTACATTCGTTTCCGCTATCGCCCGGAAAAGCAATATGGTTAAGCCTGAAAAAGCCATCTGCAACCTGTGCGTTTTTATCCCGGCCGATGTTAATTTTCCCATCTGCCGAATGGATCTCATATACTAGCTTTTCAGCTTCACCGCTCAAAATGCTGATATATGCAGTAGCTGATTTTAGTATGGTATTATCTTTGGTGCGAATAAATAAACCAGCGGATAGGTCTTTAATAATAAGTGCCTCTGCAGGAATTTCTTCGGGAAAGCTAATATCCAATACCCAGGTTTGGGGCAAGTCTAATGCATAATCATCTGCTATTTTTTGAATCTCATCTTTAAACTGGTCTGGTTCATCGGTGTGTAGTGCTGCTTCATAAATGTGCCTTTCATTTTCAGCGCCTGCAACAAACAAATAAATGCCCTTTATATTTTTGCCTTCGCCGCCTTCAGCTTTTTGTAATTCCTGTTTAATACAGCCCAGAATAGCAGCACGCACAGCCTTCACATCCTGGGGCGGTTTGTTTTCGTCTTTTTTAAATAAATCAAACATAGTTCGTTATCTTGCTATAAATTACTGATTATTATTTAAACTATCTGCCGGAGCAGAAACAATACTTTTAATATACCCCTTTTTTAACAAATACGGAATAACGTGTTGCCCCGCAAGCCTCACCGCATCAGCAGAGCCTTTGGTTGATTCGATGCGGATACAAACAACCGTATAACCCGCCATCTTAATATTTGGTGCAAAAAATACGTACCAGCCATCATTAATGCTTTGCTTCTTCCAGATACGCTCCGGCGTACCGGTTTTACCAGCAACAGCAATACCCAGTATCGGAACTTTCGGCTGGCTTTGCTCAATCATGTACTGTTTGAGGTTGGCTGCATAAGCTGGTTCCGTTAATTTTTCGGAGGTTTTTACCGAAATAGCTGTGTCGTTTATCTTCAACGCAAATCTGTTAGCCATCAACGTGCCACCATTAGCAACGCCTGATACAAGCCGGGCCACCGCCGCAGGGGTGGCAATCAGTTCACCCTGGCCCCAGGCCATACCCGATATACCTTTTGCCCGTGTACGATGAATGTAGTTTGGATCATAAGGCGGTTTGGTATTAAATTCTGTTTTACGCCATAATTCACGCCATTTTTCTTCCTGGTCACTATTCGTTTTGTTTGGTTGCTTAGCATAATAATAACCGCCAACCCCGTGCAGAAACATGCCGGTTTTAAGGTAAAGGGTTGCCATATCCTCCTGCAAATGTTCCTGGTTGGCCAGTTTAATAAAGTAAACGTTGTTTGATTTAACAATTGCCCGTTCCAAAGTGATCAAACCGGTTTCATCGGGTTCAATTCCTTTGGTACGAATTCTTTCTTCGCTGCTTACATGAAACTTCACATTTACGGCAGCGGGCCCCAATTTATTAAAGGCAGCCATAGCAGTTAACACTTTCGCAGTTGATCCGGGCTGGGTTGCATAAGTGAAGCCCAGATCGGTGGTAGTAACCCATTGCGCTAATTTGTTTTGTTCAGGAATGCTCATGGTAAGCAGGTCCCAATTGTGTACAGGAGGCAAAGGGTACTGGGCGGAGGCAAGTACATCCCCGGTTGCAGATTCCATCACCACTACAGAAACACGGTTATCGTTCAAAGAAGTATCCGTCGCAAGTGATTTTTGAATGTTGGTTTGCAGATCGGCGTCTACTGTTAGCTGTACGTCGCGATTCTTATTTTTAAAGGCAGTTACTTCGTCGCTATTTATCCCGGCTACCAGTAACGGAGCGATGGCACTATAATCTTTTTTGCTCACCGTCATTTCTTTTACCCCACGAGGCAAAAAGCGATCTTCCCGGTAAAAGGAAGCTTTGACAGTATAATTGGTAATCGGCATTTTAAAACCACGCAGTTCTGCCGCATGTTCGTATTCTGCAAAATAGCCATTGGTGCTGCCGTTAAAAACCGATGTGTTTGCATCCCCGAGCCAAAAGAATAATTGATCTTGGAACGGATAATATCTCGTTAAGCGTTTATGCATTGCCGAATCCAGGTCATAATTGCCCGCGCCGGACGCGTTTAAAATATTTCTTTGTTTTTTTATCAGTTCAGGGTTGCTTGTAGCGAGGATACGGCCACTCCGGTCATAGATGGTGCCTGCTTGTAATTTGTTCATTAAAATCGCGATTCGCGGGTTGTAACTGAACATCCGGGATCCGCTCTTGTCAGCAACCAGAGCAGGCTTTACCACCCACCTTTGATTGTCAAACAGGTATCGGGAAACATTAACGGTAAGCAGGATTAAACCGATACAAGCTGCCAGCAATGCCGGAACCAGGTTCTTATCCTGTTGTTTGGTGATATAAGTCATCTGGATGGGTGTCCCTTTAACCTTTGAAGCCGACAACAGGAATCCCACGGCGAGGAAATTGGCCACCAATGATGAGCCTCCGTAACTTTCAAACGGAAGTGCAACGCCTGATAAAGGCAATGCACCGGTAGAGCCGCCCGCAATCAATAAAAACTGAACGAAGGTACAGATCCCTATCCCTGCACATAAATAAAACAGGAAAGGTGCACCCGTTTGGCGGCCGATAATAATGGAGCGGTGCAGGTATAAAAGGAACAACAGGAAAATACAAACAATACCTGCCCATCCAAAGTCTTCCCCAATGGATGGCAATATCATATCGGTATGCGCTTCGGGAATGGTTTTAGCAAAACTTTCGCCTACACCCTGGCCCGCCACACCGCCGGTAGACATAGCCCATAAACCGTTTGCTACCTGATCACCGCCATATACCTCGTTATTCCACGGATCCTGCCAGATGGCTTTGCGTTCAATCAGGCGCTGAACAGGGCCGGGAAAAAGTTTGTCAAGGTGAGGTACTTTATCAAGCGTCAAAAATCCAGCAATAATTACCACCGCCATTACGGCGGATTCGCTTAATTGTTTTTTATTGAAGAGCCATAAGCCTGCGAGCATTGCAGCGGATAATGCTGCTGATAACCATACATTTTTAAATATCCATGTAACTAGCACGTAAAACACCACAGACATTGCCATAAGCATAAAATCACCGCGTGAGAATGAAAACAGAATGATGAAAGTAAAACAGATCACCATAGCGGGACCTAAATCGCCCAGTACCAGGAACAACATTAACGCGGCGCCGATAGCAAATAAAGCAAATGAAAAAAATGACCACCGCTTTTGCCAGCTGGCATATTCGCTGATGAATTTTTCATTTACCGCGAAAAAGCCGGCAAGGAAAAGTATCACCAGGTATTTTACAATTTCGCTCGGCTGGAATATAAAAAGATTAACCTTTACACCGCTTCCCTCAGGACCGGTGCCAAGCCGGATGGTTAAAAACAATAAAACAAGTGCTCCTGCTATCCACGGCCAGCCGTTTGCAGCTTTACTGTTGTTTTTAAATACAAACATCCGGTAAAAGCCCGAGTCGGCATTAAAGCGGCGAAGGTTAAAAGACAGCATAATGATAATGCTGAGAAATCCCAGCGCCAGGTATACCAGGGAATCTTTCGCAAAAAAGCGGTCGCGCAAGGGATCCTGTAAACTCAATAAAGTTAAAAATGAAATGCCGGTAAGCACCATTACCATTGGAAGCAGCAGCTGGTCGACCTCTGGAAAACGCCAGCTTAATATAAGATGCAATATGAAGAAACCGCCGATAAACCCAGCAACAATCACCCAATACCAAAAATTAAAATCTTGCGGCATGCGTATGATAAGGGATTTTTCTTTCCTCAATATGTTAAAGTCTTTAGTAGATAAAAGTCTTAACGTGTGCGGACTGCGGCTGAAATTGAAAACTATATCTTTTTCAAGGCTTTCAATTCCCTGTGTTTTGCCAAACTGGTAGTTTGGTTGTAATGGCAGTACTTCAAACGCCTTACCCGCCGGCAAATTTTTAAAGGTATAATTCCCTTGTGGATCGGTACGGGCAAATGCGGTTAACATTTGCAAATGGCGCGTTTTCGCAGAGTCAGCAACAAATGTTTTTATAAAAGACAGGCCTTTGACGATAGTGGTTTTTGTCAGATCAGCTTCTTCATCGCTGAAAAGGCTATCCAGGGGAAGGATCAGCTGCAGCCGTACCAATACCCCGCTTACCGGAACTTTTTTATCAACGATAGTTCCGCTGATAGCCGGGCCGCCCATACCGATATCAGCTATTTCTGAAAAAGGTGGAGGCGACTTTTTTTCCTGTTCAAACCGCAATGAATCATCCCCTGTGTAACCCAATAACGACCGTGAAACTGTTACCCTTTGTTTAAAAGATTGGCCTCCGGCATTAAAGGCTTCATCCGCATTAATATTAAAAAACCTTTTATTTAGTTCGCCGATGTTATCAAACCTTTTCGTGGAGCTTACCCGGTCAGCCACTACTTTTGAAATAAGTTCAACATCTTTTTTATCCTCAAAATAATAGCCTTTTTCCAGCATTATGCCCAGATTTTTCCCCGCGTCTTTCCCGTTAAGATTAACGATTGTTCCATCTCTCAGTCTGTTATAAACATCGGTAAAATTGTTTTGTAACACACTGAACAACCTTATAAAAAGCAATAGTAGCACTGCGGCGATCAGGAGCAAAAACAGGCGTTCTTTTTTTCTGGAGATGGATGCTGGCTGATTTAACTCCATCTTTATTTAATTTTAGGCAATGAGTCGGTCGTAAACAAAAGCGTAGCCAGGCTACCACTGATATATTTATTGTTGGCCAGATCGAACATATTTTGAAGCGGCACTTTACAATTCATAAAACGTACATTTTTCAACGTTAACGCCTGGTTAAATCCTGAAATAGCAATGTTGAAATTTTGAAAGAAAAGGCTGTCCAATATGATTTTTTTTGTTTTTGAAGTAAGGACAAATGCGGGACCGGAATACCCGGAATCACTTTGAAAGGTAATATTTCCTTTCGCTTTTATATGCAAACTATCCCGGTTTATTGTGATGGCCTGACTTATTATTACAGGACTTTTAAAAGAGGTATCGCTTAACAAAAGCAGGTTCCCTTTATTTTGATCAACAGCATACTGTAGTTTGATCTCCTGCGGATTTCGTTTTTTTTTTACAGGTGAAACAGCAACTTTTTGCTCGGGCGTCTCTTTATCCTTATAGCCGATGTATTGTGCTATACAAATTGCGGCGAGAGCTATAACCACTATTATAAGCAGAGCAGGAAATATTCTGTTTGTTTTAACAGGCTGATGAGCGCTTACTTTATCGGTGTTTTCGACCGCAGCAATTTCAGGTTTTTGAGCTTGAGTATTTTCTGCTGGCTTTGTAGCAAGATGCTGCTTTTGTGCTTTGTCATTTTTTACCAGCACAACGGTTATATTATCTTTACCTCCGCCCTGGTTGGCAGCATCAATCAGCCGGTGGCCAATTGTTTTTAACGAAGCGGAATCGGTCAATATCCGGGTAATTTCGGCTTTATCTATTACATCTGTTAAGCCGTCGCTGCATAGCAGCAACATATCGCCCGGTAAAAAAGGCGATTGACCCGTCTCCACGTCATCACTACTATTACTAAAAACAGTTTTAAAGCCTAACGCTTTATCAATTTCGTTCCTTTTGGGGTGCATCATCGCCTCCTTTTCATTCAGCCGGCCTGAGTCTTCCAAAAAGCCAACAAATGATTGATCATGCGAAATTTTAACGAGCGAGCCATCCCTCAGTAAGTACAAACGGGTATCTCCCACATGGGCGTAATAAAATTGGTTCGTTTCAATATCAACTATAGCCAGGGTTAACACGCAGGCCATATTGCCGTGTTCTTTAACGGCCTGTTTTTCCTGCCATATTTTATCGTTAGCGATATGGAAAGTATCAACCAGTGCGGGGATGACCTCACCCGAGATTTTATCAACGCGTTGCAAAATGGTTTCCCGTGCAATTTCTGCAGCGATCTCACCACCCGAATAGCCGCCTACACCGTCAATTACACAGGCAATAATATACCGGTTGTTTGAACCTTGTTGCGCTATAAAGGTATCCTCATTGTTTTGTCGTTGTTTACCAACATCGGTAATGCCAAAAAAATTGTCAGCCATTTGGTTTGCGAGGGGTTTTTATTTCAATAAAATGAGTAACCATTAATAAAACACATATAGCCAGTAACCCGAATGATAATAGTTGATACATGGCCTTATGATTTAAAGATATTTACGCCAACAATGCCATTGAGCAATATTTTTGAATTGACGGGCAACTCCACCCATGAAGGTGAGTTAACATCACTTTTGGGCACATCAGCCTCATTCAAAATTGTTTTTTCTCCAAACGATGCCAGGTAAAATTTGCCATCGGATTTATTGTACCTGATTTGCAGGTGAGGGGTATTCACCCATTCGGTAGGGATCCGGAATATGTTATCATCTTCACGTGTCTCTTCATTGCCCGAAATAACCACTTCCTCGTCCTTCATAAAAAACTCCACTTTTTTTCCGGCAAATTGTTTTTCCGGCAAAATAGTTTCAAAACGCGCAAAATTTTTCTTGTTTTTGCCGGAACCTTCTTCTTCATCTGCCTGCAGGTCTTCTTTGTAGGGGATCTCGTAATAGCCCTCGCTGTAATAATTAAAGCCTTTAAGAACATCCTGGCTGATATCAAATGTTTGTGCAATACCCGTTTGCCTTGGAATAAAAGTTACTTTTAAGTTTTCTTCTTTTTGATTATTTCCGGGTAAAAGTTTACCTATAAAGCCGATATCACCAGGTGCATAGTCAGGATGTGAAACAAGCCGGAAAACCCATTTCGAGCTGGATGGTATCACTGTTTTCCCGGCAGCACGGTATTGTTTTAACGATTCGTAAAATTTTTTGATGGTTTCGTTAACAATCAGCCCGAAGATTCCCTGTTTGTTACTTACGAAAGAAGTATAATCCTGCTGATTAAAGCTGATAATATATTCATGGTAAAAAACAATGCGGTCTGCAAATGATAATTCGCGTATAGAATCATTAAATTTTGACACCACATAGTTGTAAACATCATCAGGCGTAAGGTTTTGCTGCTTTTTTAATGCTGATGTTTGTTCAGCAGTTAAAAACCAGTCCTGTATGCCAAGCTTTTTCCATAAAGAAGATTTTGAATCCATGTGATGTTAACCGGTTGTTGTTTTTAGTAGAAATGAACAGTATATTAAAAAAAGATGTTTTAGATAAAATTAATATTTTATATCAGCTCCATTAATTATTATCAGATTGTTTTACCGTGTCAGCGGCGGTATTATTGGTACTGTCTTGCTTCTGTTGATTATCGAGCGCCTTTTGCCGTTCTTTTTCTGTTGCATTGTCAATAGCCCGTCGCGTAGCAGAATCGGCCGCTCTCTTTTTAGAAGTATAATCCGAAACTGGTTTGGTCGCCGTCGTATCCTGGACAATGTTTGATATGCTATCTTTTGGTTTGGCCGTTAAAACCGTCTTATCGGTGTGGTTTTGTTGAAAAAGCAGGTATCCAACTGTCGATATTGATAAAAGAAACAGCCCCATTAAAGCGAAAAACAGTGGTTTTGATATGAGCATCATATCGCTGCCAGATGTGACAGCGGGTTCAACATTGTTTTCAATGTAATTACTGTCGGTTGGCGCCGGTGCTGGTACTATGTCATCAGCAACATGTTGCAATTCAGTGGTCACGCTGCCCGCAAAAAGGGCCTCCTGTAACGCCAACCCATTTGGATAACGGTTTTCCGGATCTTTTTCCAGGCAGGTGGCTATCAGTTGCAGCAACCATTGCGGTACGCTCATTTCCAGCTCTTTTTTCTTCGCTGGCCAGCTTTTAGGCAAGTTTTTTTTACGCAACTCAAGCACATCCGGCACAGGTGTTTCCATGTGCGCAATCATCACCGCATTGCGTGATGTTTCTCCGCTGTCGTGTAACGGAAAGGGCACCCGGCCTGCCAAAAGTTCAAACAGAATGATTCCATAAGCGTAAATATCCGTCTCGAAAAGCATGACACCTGTATTTTGCTCAGGCGCCATAAATTCTATTGCTCCTGCATGCCGTATACTCGTCCGCCGCTGTTCGTCTGACATGATAGCCAAACCGAAATCCAGCAATACATAGTTTCCGGAGTGGATATTGTACTTAACATTGTTGCTCTTGATGTCTCCGTGTTTCACACCCACCTTATGGCAATGTGCCAGTGCATTTGCCAGATGATCCGCCAGTTTTATTACCTCTTTAAGTGTAAAAATACTATCATGAGGCGGCTTCAGCAGTTCTTCAAGGTCAGGCCCCTCTATAAATTCCATTTCGATATATGGAAATGAGCCGCTCTCCGTAAGTCCTGAGTTCAGAATTTTTACTACGTTTGGATTAGGTTCTTCATTAACCTTTTTAAGTTTTTCAACTTCATTTTGAAAGTTTCTGAAATTCTTATCTTCTTTATCTTCAGTATGGATGGGCGTGGGCAACAATTTTACAGCGCTGATGATAGGACCTATCCTTCGGCCTTTATATACCGAACCCTGCCCGCCGGTGCGCAGTGCACCCATGTTTTCCAATCCTTCAGTTATTGTAAATACTTTACTCATTCTTTATTTGATATCGGCTACCTTTTAAATTCCTTTAAAGAACTAGTTCAATATTGGTAACGCTTACAGGAGAAATATGTTCATAACCGCGACAACTAAAAATATTCCTATTTTCAGAATCCGTTAATTAACCAGCTGTGCGGTAATAATTTCAGTACTATAGTAATATAATTGCTCTTGTGTTATTATTTCTGAAAAATAACAATAAAGCGTCTAATCTTAACATTTCTTATGTTAAATTTAACATCTTGCTATTAATTTTTAATCTTTCAATAGCTTAGAAACCGTACTAACCAATATCGCTTAAAATATTATGTTAAAAAAAATCACCTGTAGCAAATTATGTGTGCTGTTAACGTTATTAGGTTGTGTTGCAATTATTTATTCGGCCAAGGCATCAATAAAATCATTTAAAAAAGATGCAGATGGGGTGACCTGTTATTTGGATAAGGGATTAATGAAGTTAAAAATATGCAGCGCTGATATTATCGAAGTAAAGTATACCATATTTAACGTTTTCGACCTGAAAAAATCCTTGGTAGTAGATAATCTATGGACAAACAAAACTAATTTCAAGGTATCTGAAACAAGGAATAATATTGTTATTACAACTTCAAGGTTAAAGCTTTTGGTAAATAAAAGCACCAATGCCATCACCTATATCGATAAGGCAGGCCAGGTGATCCTTACAGAAGATAACACTGGAAATAAAACCATGCAGGCAGCAACCATTGCCGGTATTAACACCTATAATTGTTCTACTCAGTTTAGTTCACCTGCAAACGAAGCGCTTTACGGACTGGGTTGCCACCCGGAGGATTCATTGTCCATTAATTACAAAGGCCGTAACCAAAGTATGCTTATCAAGTATATGACTGGCGCTATACCGGTTTTATTATCTACTAAAGGGTACGGCTTAATGTGGGATAATTACTCGGCTTCTGATTTTTATGGTGCCGAAGCAGCTAATACCAAATTTAAATATGTGTCAGAAAGTGGCAAACAGGTAGACTACTATTTCTTTTACGGCCCTGATTTCGACCAGATCATCAATCTTTACCGGACGGCCACCGGTAAGGCCCCGATGTTTCCTAAGTGGTCATTCGGGCTTTTTCAATCACAGGACAGGTATAAGACACAGGATGAAATATTGGGTGTAAAGGATCAGTACCGAAGAAACCACATCCCGGTTGATGCCATTGTACAGGACTGGTATTGGTGGTCGCCGCTGCCAATTGGTTCGCATATTATGAATCGTGAGCGGTATCCCGATCCAAAAGCAATGATTGACGAATTGCACAAAGCTAATATGCATGCCATGATATCGATATGGCCGGTATTTGGAAGCAGCACCAAAGACTTCGACGATCTAAAAAGTAAAGGATTCCTGACAAGTATTACCTGGGATAACTTCGTCACCCGTACATTTGATACTTATTATGATGCACATAACCCTAAAGCCCGGGCGTTGTACTGGCAACAGGCAAAAGACAGTGTGGTTGCCCGCTATGGCTGGGATGCATGGTGGGTTGATCAATGCGAGCCCGATAATGGCTCTTTACTGGATGAGCGCCGCAAAGCTGATTTTTACGTTGGTAAGGGAATAGATTATTTTAACACCTACTCATTAGAGCATTCCAAGGGCCTTTACAACGGATGGCGCAAAGATATTCCAGGTAAGCGTGCTTTCTTTTTAATCAGGCAATCATTTGCAGGGGAGCAGCGTAATGCTGCAACGCTTTGGTCATCTGATATTACCACAACCTTTGCTTCTTTAAGGAACCAGGTTCCGCAGGGCATTAATTCCTGCGTTTCAGGTATTCCTTACTGGACCTCAGATATTGGTGGTTATGTATCACACACCGACCCTGAAGGTATTCCGGATTGGTCAAACCCGGCATATAGGGAATTGTTCATCCGGTGGTTCCAGTTCGGTACTTTTTGCCCGATAATGCGAATCCATGGAAAAGGTGAACGGGCGCTGTTCTCAAAAAATTGGGATGAAAACACTAAAGCGATATTACTTAAATACGACCAGCTGCGATACCGCTTACTCCCTTATATATACTCGCTGGCAGGCCGGGTAACACGCGAAAATTACACTATCATGCGCTCACTTAATTTTGATTTCAGGAATGATCCTGGCGTTTATAATATTCAGGATCAGTATATGTTTGGTCCGGCGTTTTTGGTAAACCCGGTTACGGAGCAACTTTACACCGGCAAAAATGCGGCATCGGGAAAAACTACCCGAAACGTTTACTTACCTGCATCTGCACGGTGGTATGATTTTTATACCGGGAAATTATATAATGGTGGGCAAACCATAGCAGCCGATGCACCCTTAAACATCCTGCCTTTGTATGTAAAGGCTGGATCAATAGTGCCTATGGGCCCTGTAATGGAATATGCTACTGAAAGGCCCACCGATAAAATAGAGTTGCGTATTTATCCCGGCGCTAATGGCCGGTTTGAATATTATGAGGATGAAAACGATAACTATAACTATGAAAAAGGGCAGTACGCTACGTTTATCCTGAATTATGATGACAAAGAAAAACTACTTGCCATTTCGGATATCAAAGGCAGCTTTCCGGGTATGGTAAAAAAGCGCACTTTCAATATCGTACTTGTTAATAATGTGCATGGATCAAATGTTACTACCGGTAAAACTGACAAGTCGGTAACGTATTTGGGTAGAGCTTTAACCGTTAAATTGTAGTTTGTTTCTATTATATAAAAGAGTTTTTTAGTAAATCTTCATTATTAGCACAATCTGCCTGATTTAAGCCAGTGAAATATCCTAAGTGTAATGAGTTTTTATACTAAAGGAAACTGAATAGTGATTAAATAAAAGAATTTGCAATTTATAATGACTGAGAAATCTGTTCAAGCTTTCAGCCTCAGAATAAATAGCAATAACGTTAATCAATTTGATAATTTTATTGGCTTCTCAACAAAATTATTACTAAATTTCACTTTAAGTTTATAACACAATCACAAGGGCTGTAAACGATTAAATTATTGTGAATTGAATTGGAAAATTTAACCAGAAGAAGCTTTTTAAGCAAAGGAGCAATGCTGGCTGGCGGGGCTTATCCTGCTATGCTTGCATTAGGTATGCTAAAATCCGCTCCGGCTCATGCTTTAAATTTGACTGGTAATGGTAACGGCAAACATATCATAATTTTAGGCGGCGGCCTCGCCGGCATGACCTGTGCGTATGAGTTAAATAAGCTGGGATACCGCTGTACCATACTGGAAGCCCGGGAACGGGCGGGAGGGCGGTGCTGGAGTATCCGTAATGGTAGCACCAACACAGAAACGGGCCAGTCTGCAGCAACTGCACGGTTTGATGATGGTTTGTATTTTAATGCAGGGCCGTCCCGTATCCCGCATAACCACGAGCTTACACTGCACTATTGTAAAGAGCTTGGCGTTCCGCTACAGGTTTATAATAATGTAAACGAGGGCGCTTATTATTTTGCTGAGGGCAAGGGGGCTTTATCCAATAAAAAGATCAGGGTTCGTGAGGTGCATAATGATATACGGGGCTATATGTCTGAGTTGTTGGCAAAAAGCATTGCGCATGACAACTTAGACGCTGTATTGACCAAAGAAGATGCCGAGAAAATTTTAGAATACCTGATGGCTGAAGGGGGGCTGGATGCTGATAAACTTTACAAAGCGTCAGCACGCAGAGGTTATATTGAATCACCTGGTGCGGGGAATAAGCCCGGTAAAATAGCCGACCCGCATAAACTGGCAGATATTATCAGTTCGGGGTTAATGGATCCGGACTTTTATAATGTTGCTGAATATACCTACGAGTTGCAGATGACCATGTTCCAGGCAATCGGCGGTATGGATCAAATAGCTAAAGCCCTGCAAAAACAAGTGGCCCCCATGCTAAAACTCGATGCCGAGGTAACCAGCATTACTAATTTGCCCGATGGAGTTAAGGTTGTTTACAAAGCCGCTTTGGGCAAACAGGAAGTACACGGCGACTTGTGTATTTGTACACTTCCCTTGCCGGTTTTGAGTAATGTCGAAAATAATTTTTCGGGTGATGTAAGTCGTGCAATTGATTATATAAGCTATATCCAAACAGGTAAAATAGGTTTACAGTTTAAGCGAAGGTTTTGGGAGGAGGATGAGCATATTTATGGCGGCATTACTCATACCAACAATGAGCTGACCCAAATTTTTTATCCATCGTATGATTACCTCGGTAAAAAAGGAATTTTGATCGGGTACTATAACTTTAACGAAAAGGCAGAGCGTACAGGTGATTTAAGTTATGCAGACCGTGAAAAGCTGGCAATTCAAAAAGGCAGGCTGATACACCCGCAATATGATACGGAGTTTGAAAAATCATTTTCGGTTAGCTGGCACAAAACAAAGTACAATTTAGGGGGATGGGCGGTTTATACCAGCGAAACGCGGAAAAATCAATATCCAATATTATTGAAGCCGGACAAACAGGTATATTTTGCCGGTGAGCATTTAACATATTTAAATGCCTGGATGGCGGGAGCGTTTGAATCTGCAAGAAGTGTAGTGACAGCCGTACATGGGCGGGTAACAGAACAGCGGGTGAGTTACCCGGCAGAGGTAACCAAAGGATAGATCATTAAATTTAAAACTTTAAAATATGGCAAACTCAATTAATCGCAGAAACTGGATCAAATCAAGTGCTTTAATGGCAGGGGGGCTTGTTTTTCTTTCAGGAACAATGAATAAGCTGGCCGCAACGCCCAGATTCCGCAAAGTGAGTCCACCTGCTAAACTTGTTACCGATCAATCAGCCATATTGGATGCACCTCCGGTATTAAAAGCCCGTTTGCTTGCCAACGAAAATCCTTTTGGCCCGTCGCCGGCAGCAAAAAAAGCTATCCAGGAGGCCATCGATATGAGTTATCAGTATCCCATGCAGCAAACAGCTACGCTGTATGGTAAGATTGCAGATTATGAGGGAATCTCACAAGCCAATATTTTAATGGATGCTGGCTCATCACCTTTATTGTTGGCTGCCGCGCTGCGTTACAGCAAAGGTGGCAAAAGCATAATTACCGGGGATCCTTCATATGAGGACCTGCCATCGCATGCAGAAAAATTTGAAGGCAAGTGGGTAAAGGTTCCGCTGACAGCTGATTATAAGCTCGATCTGGAAGCGATGGAAGCGAAAATTGACGGCAATACCGGTTTGGTTTATATCTGTAATCCGAATAACCCGACCGGTACGGTGTTAGAAACCGACAAATTAAAGGCATTTTGCGAACGGGTTTCTAAAAAGGTACCGGTATTTATAGATGAAGCGTATATCGATTACCTTCCTGATCCGCAGGGAACAACTTTAATAAGTGCTGTAAAAGCAGGCTACAATGTTATAGTAGCGCGCACTTTCTCAAAATTATATGGTTTTGCCGGTTTACGCTGTGGTTACATAGTAGCACAGCCCGAAACTATAAAAGAACTATCCATATATACCACCGGGTTCTCCCTGTCAGCAACTACGGTTGCCGGAGCCATTGCAGGTTACCGGGAAACCGCTTTTTTACAGGAGGCGTTTAAGAAAACCATGGCCTCAAAAGAATACTTGTATGCTGTATTAAAAAAGGAAGGCTATACTTATATCCCATCCGCAACAAATTTTGTAATGTTCCCGCTTAAAATGGACGGCGTGCAATTTGTACAGGAGATGATGAAGAGGGGGGTTGGCATACGAAACTGGAAGCTAAACGGACAGGATTGGTGCCGCGTGAGCATTGGCCGGATGGACGAAATGCAAGCCTTTGAAGATGCCTTTAAACAATTGTCTTAAATTAATAACTAAGCTACAGCAGCGTGAAACGCTGCTGTAGCTTTATAACAAATTAATAAAATGCGCAAATTATTTATTGCCTGCCTGATGGCTGCTGCCAGTTTTTGTCGCGCACAGCAAAAAGCAGTTAATCCGCGACCGCTTACGCTTGACGAATATAACAAGGCGAAAACGTATAACATCGCGAACCTGGACAATGACACCTATGTTAAATTTGATAACGCCTATGTGCTGGATCGTTACGAAAACCGCAAACCTTATTTTATTACCGGAAGCGACGGTTTAAAGAAACGGATAGACCTTTATAAGTTTGTTGCCAAAGATGGAATGCAGGAGATTGGGTTAATGGTTTTTTATACCAGCGAAACCGGCAAAAAGTACCAGGTATTGGTACCTGATTTTACTGCAGACGCCAAAGTATGGGCCAAATATTTCCAGGACATTGATGATATCAACAAGGTGGAAAATAATTTTATACTGAAGTTATCTTATATACTATCCAAAGAACTTAGCTTCCAGCGATATAAATCGTTAAACGGAGGAAAGGACATGAAAGAGGAGGCCGCCACCTACGGTACTGATATCTGTTTCCCGGGTGATGAAAAGGTGACCATGGGCAACGGAGCCGTTAAATTACTTAAAGATGTAAAAAGCGGTGATGAAGTAGTTACCATAAATCCGGCTACACGTCAACCCTATGTAACCAGGGTAAAAGAACTTACTATACATGCCGCAAAAAACTATGCCCTTACCCGGCTGGTTTTAATATTGGCCAGTGAAAGAAATACGGCTGCCGGCGTTAATGTAGATTTACGGGCTAAAATTTTAAAGGCTACGCCCAACCATCCCATGCTTACCAAACAAGGGAATTGTAAAATTGGTGACATTACTGTTGGCCAACAGGTACTTTGTCTGAATGATAGGAGCGGGAAATATGAAAGCTACACCGTATTAGAAAAACACGAACTCACAGAAGGTGTGGAAAACGTTTACAATATTGTGGCTGAAAAAGGGAGTACGCTTTTGATGAACGGCGTAATGGTAATGCAGAAATAGCTCATTGTTTATTAGAGTGGTTATTACTCTACTAAAACAAAAATCCTCCTGAAAAAGGAGGATTTTTGTTTTCTAACTACACGGCGTCTGATAACGACGAGAATGTGAAATCACGGATCTTCATAGGTGGGATCAGGTAGCTGCGGTAGCTTTCTACGCTGATGCTTCTTTCGGGTTTGCCCAATGCTTCAACGTTGTTAAGCATGATTACCGGGCTTTCATTAAACCTGAAATTTTTAACCGGGAATTTGATCTTACCATTTTCGATATAAAACGTACCGTCGCGGGTAAGGCCGGTTAGCAATAATGATTGCGGATCCACCATGCGGATGTACCATAAACGTGAAACCAGGATGCCGCGTTCTGTGCTTTTTATCATGTCCTCTAAACTGGTATCACCACCTTCCATAATAATATTGCTTGGTCCGGGAACCGGTTTTACACCTTTCTTATCGGCCCAGTAACGCGAGTAGCTTAAGTTTTGAACCACACCGTTTTTTATCCAGTAGGTTTTTTCAAGTGGTAAGCCGTCCCTGTCCCATGTTTCTGCGGGTAATTCAGCATTAAACGGATCTGAATAAATGGTTACTTTATCGTCCATTAATTTTTCTCCCATGCGGGTACCGCCGCCTTTTTTGCTCAAAAAGCTCCGGCCTTCTTCGGCAGTGCGGGCGTCAAAGCGAAACATGTTTTCCATCATATAGGTGGCAGCAACCGGCTCTAATATTACGGTGTACTTGCCCGGTTCAATGGCTTTGGCACCAATGGAGCCACTCGCTTTTGTTGCAGCTATTTTTGTAGCCGAATAGGTATCAAGTTTGTTTACATCAGTGAAGCCACGTGCAGCATATCCTGAGCCGGTACCTTCCTGGTTACGGGTGGTTACCGAAAAAATAACATCTGCAGATTTATTGTAAGCAAAAAGCCCTTTTGAATTCAGAATTGCATTAAAGGTGGTTGCATTCTCCAGAAAACCTGCTGCACTTAAGTTGGCTTTGGTCGTAACATCCAGACTTTTAGCTACCATCTCCGCCCGGCTCTCGGGGGTCATGGCGGCCGTGTTGGCATTATAGGTAATTGACTCAGCAAATGTTTGCGGGCCTAAAAGCGGCATATGCTCGCGGTTTTCCGGTGCCAGTTGAGCCAACTCCTCCGAACGGCGTACTACTTTTTCTAACGATGCATCATCAAACTCATTGATAGCGGCGGTTCCGGTCTTTTTTCCGAAAGTGGAGCTCACTGATAAACTGGTGGTGCTGATATCCCCGGCTGTTGATACAGCATTTAATGCATAGCGGATATTACCACCTTCGCGGCCTGTTAATGATATTTCGCATTCGTCGGCTTTTGAATAA
>JAQNCM010000383.1 GCA_029237615.1 Mucilaginibacter sp. | reverse complement strand
AAAGGTAAACTTCCTTTTTTACCACCCAAGATAATTTTATTTGGGATGTAATTTTTTTCTATTTCGCTGCGCATTTTTTTATAGTCATCGCCGGTTATTGCTATCTCATAAGTTCCAAAAATCTCCTCCTGCAATAACATAATCCAGTTTGAATAAGCAGAACCGTACTTTGCTAAATGCGGCACTATGTTCCGTAACAACTGAGCCGAAACTGCCCGATATTGTTCATTATCAAATAACAAGCCAAGTTTTTTGAGGTTACGTGCCATAACCGAGTTTGACGCAGGCGTTACCCCATCCATAATTTCAGCTTTTCTCGCAATTAGTTGCTCGTCGTCGTCAGCAGTATAGTAAAATATACCTGATTCCTCGTTGTAGTAATGTAAAATGGCTTTGTCTGTTATTTTTTTTGCATTGTTCAGCCATTGTTCGTCAAAAGTTACTTCATATAAAACGGTAAAAGCGTCTATTATATTGGCATAATCGTCTAAAAAAGCAATTCCTGTTCCGCCGGATAGCACATTGTTTTTATCATAAACCCGGGTCAATCTTCCATCGTTGTTTATCAAATTATCCAGCATAAAACCGGCATTTTTTTTAGCGGTTTCTAAATACTCCGGTTTATTAAATGCGCGATAGGCATCACAAAGGCCTTTAAGCATCAGCCCGTTCCACGATGCCAGTATTTTATTATCAAGCCCGGGCCTTACCCGGCCGCTGCGGCCATCAAAAACCCTTTGCCGTGCTCTGTTAATTTTTTCAACAAGGTCAGCAACCGGTAAACCTAACTTTGCCGCCAGCTGTTCATCGCTTTCCCTGCGGAATAATACGTTGGACTGCTCCTCTTCCCAATTGCCATCTTCTGTAATATGGTAATAAATGCAAAAAAGTTCAGCATCAGTCCCTAATATTTGTTCTATTTCGATTTTAGTGAAAATGTAAAATTTACCTTCTTTCCCTTCACTGTCGGCATCAAGCGCCGAATAAAAGCCGTGCAGCGGCGAGCTTAATTCCCGCAATGAAAAGTCAATTATCTCATCAACAATTTTTTCATACAACGGATCCGGATTCCACGTATAAGCTTCGGAATACAGGCTGATCAATTGTGCATTATCATACAGCATTTTTTCAAAATGAGGCACGTGCCATAAGCCATCAACCGAATAGCGGGCAAAGCCGCCGCCAATATGGTCATAAATGCCTCCGAAAGCCATTTTTTTAAGGGTCAGCTTTACAGCTTGTGCAACGCTTTCGTCCCTCATTAAATGTGCATAACGCATTAAACAGATCCAGTTATTAGGCATAGGAAATTTGGGCGCAGTTCCCATCCCCCCCTCTTTCCTGTCAAAATAATTTTTCCAGTTATTAACAATAACTTCAAGATCAGCTTTTTTGTAAGCAGCTTGTTCCCTGATAAATTCAACAGACTCATATTGCTGAATTCCCTGGGTGAGTCTTACGGCATATTCTTCTGCTTCAGCTGGTTTTTGTTTATAAAAGTCGGCCAGGTTAAACAGCAGGCTGGTCCAATCGTTTTTGCGAAAATAAGTCCCCCCGTAAATAGGCCGCTGGTCAGGCAAACAAATGCAGTTTAAAGGCCATCCGCCCCTGCCACTCATTAGTTGAACTGCACTCATATACACCTGGTCTACATCCGGCCGTTCTTCACGGTCAACCTTTATGCATACAAAATATTCATTCATCACCGCAGCTACTTTCTCATCCTCAAAACTTTCATGTTCCATTACATGGCACCAATGGCAGGCCGAATAACCAATACTAACCAGTATCAGCTTATTTTCGTCTTTAGCCTTTTGAAGCGCTTTAGTTCCCCATGGATACCAGTTAACAGGGTTATTGGCATGCTGCAGTAAATAAGGGGATGTTGAATTAGCAAGGTGGTTCATCGTAAGGGCTGATTAAAGCGGCATTATACGTACTTTTTATTAAATCAAAGCTACCCGCCAAAAGTTTTACAAAATCATATTAATTATAATTATTCCCAGCCAACAAACCCCAATTGTATCATCCATCTTACAGATTATCAATTTCATAATTAATTTGGTTAATTTGCCCTCCAAAATATCAACTATTAAAAATGCACCATTTAAAATTAAATTATTTATTAAGTGTGTTGGGTTTACTCCTGATTACAGCAACGACAACCAGAGCACAGGCACCAACCGATTCCATAAAATACGATCACCAGGATGTTTTTGGCCCTATCAGCTGGCCGGTTACCAGTGGAAATACGCGTTCGGCAAACGGGCAGCCCGGTGAGCATTACTGGCAAAACCGCGCCGACTATATAATAAAGGCAAGTTTGAACGAAACCGCTCAGGATACCACCATTACCGGTGAGGTGACCATAAATTACACAAATAACAGCCCTGATAATCTTGACTATTTATGGCTGCAGCTTGATCAAAACCTTTTTAAACCAGATTCCCGCGGAGCTGCCACTGTACCAATTGGAGGAGACCGCTTTGATGTAAAAGGTTTTAGCCGCGGCGGTTACCATATTGCATCGGTATCGGTTACGTACAAAGGTCAAACCTATAAAGTTGATCCCGTTATTACTGATGCCCGTATGCAAGTTAGATTAAATACCCCAATGGGTGCAAAAGGCGAAAAAATACAGGTAAAAGTTAATTATAGTTTTTCAATACCCTTTTATGGCGCCGACCGGATGGGTCGTAAAAAATTCAAAGACGGCGTCGTGTACGAATTGGCACAATGGTACCCGCGCATGTGCGTTTATGACGATGTTGAAGGATGGAATACGCTACCTTACATGGGTTTAGGCGAATTTTATTGTGATTATGGTGATTATGATTACTATATAACCGCTCCTGCAAATATGACAGTAGCAGGTTCGGGCGATTTGTTAAACGCAAAAGAAGTGCTTAGCGCTACCCAGCAAAACCGCCTTGCAGAAGCACGCAACAGCGATAAAACGGTTATGATCATTAATCCTGACGAAGTTACACAAGCAGCTACACACCCATTTAAAGGCACATTAACCTGGCATTTTAAAATGCTGAATACCCGCGATGTAGCATGGGCTGCATCAACGGCCTTTATATGGGATGCTGCAAAGGTTAATTTTCCTTCGGGTCGAAAAGGGATTGCAATGAGCACTTATCCTGCTGAAAGTGCCGGAAATGATTCATGGGGACGTTCTACCGAGTATTTAAAAAATAGTATGGAAATTTACTCGAAAGAATATTTTGAGTATCCATGGAACTCCGCTGTAAACGTATCAGGCGTTGCATTGGGGATGGAATACCCCGGAATAATTTTTTGTTTAAGCAATTTAAAGAACGGCGGCCTTTGGGGTGACGTTACACATGAAATTGGCCATAACTGGTTCCCGATGATCGTTGGTTCAAACGAGCGCAAATACATGTGGATGGATGAAGGCTTTAATACTTTTATCAATGAGTACTCAACCTTGAAATTTAATAACGGCGAATATTTTAATAATAAAAACAGGGCAGCCAACGGCATTGCACGTATGATGAACAAGGCTGCAGACCCCTTGATGCTGGCTCCTGAAGCTATTAATGATTATGGGCAATATTATAACAAAACCGCTTTAGGATTAGATATGCTGCGTAATGTAGTGCTTGGCCCCGATCGTTTTGATTATGCTTTTCATGAATATATTAAGCACTGGGCATTTAAACATCCGCTGCCTTATGACTTTTTCAGGGCGATGAACGATGCTTCAGGCGAAGATCTTAACTGGTTTTTTAAACCGTGGTTCTTTACCACCTGGAAACTTGACCAGGCCATACAATCGGTTAAATACGTTAAAGATGATCCGGCCAACGGCGCATTGATCACCCTGGTAAATAAAGAGAAGATGGCCATGCCTGTGATCCTGAAAATTACACAGGCCAACGGTAAAGTTGAAACTATCAACCTCCCGGCAAATATCTGGCAACGCAGCGGCGTATGGACCTTTATGTATCCATCAACTTCTGCTATTCAATCGATGGAACTTGATCCAGACCGCCAGCTACCTGATGTGGACAGGAAGAACAACATCTGGAGCGGAAAGTAATAATTTTGGAAAAATATACTTAAGGGAAGGCCTGGCTTAAAGCCGGGTCTTTTCTTTTTTAGCCAGGACAGCTCTGCAGCACACTACGATTTTGTAAGTTTATATGTATTAAACTAATCTGAAATAGAACATCCGAAATCCGAAATTCTCCTTCGTCTTTCAGTAACAAAATCCTAATTTCGCGTTAATAGAAAAGAGGAACAGATTTGGATTATTTACAGGGATTAAATCCGGAACAAAAGGCGGCAGTACAACAAATAAAGGGTCCGGTAATGATCATCGCCGGCGCGGGGTCTGGTAAAACCAGGGTGATTACCTATCGCGTTGCGCACCTTATCCGCAATGGGGTCGATGCTTTTAACATACTGGTACTTACCTTCACCAATAAAGCCGCACGCGAAATGCGCGACCGGATAACCCACCTGGTAGGGCCCGACGCTAAAAATATATGGATGGGAACTTTCCACTCCGTTTTCGCAAAACTCCTCAGGGTTGAGGCTGATAAAATAGGCTATCCGAATAATTTTACCATTTATGATACGGACGACAGCAAAAGCGTACTCAGGGCCATTTTAAAAGAGATGAACCTGGACGATAAGCTGTATAATCCAAATTTTGTACATAACCGCATATCAGCTGCAAAAAACAACCTGGTGTCGTGGCAGGAATACCAGCAAAACGAACAAATACAGGCAGATGATTCTTCCTCAGGCCGGGGTCATTTAGGCAAGGTTTATGAAAATTATGCAACCCGTTGCTACCGCGCCGGTGCCATGGATTTTGACGACCTTTTGTTTAAAACAAATGAGCTGCTGAGACGATACCCTGAAGTATTAAACAAATATCAGCATAAGTTTAAATACCTGATGGTTGATGAGTACCAGGACACCAATTTTTCGCAATACCTCATTGTAAAAAAGCTGGCTGCCGTTAACGAAAATATTTGTGTGGTTGGAGACGATGCACAAAGTATATACGCTTTCAGGGGAGCTAACATTCAAAACATACTCAACTTTGAAAAAGATTACCCGGATCTGAAAATATTTAAGCTGGAGCAAAATTACCGCTCCACCCAAAACATAGTAAACGTTGCAAACAGCATCATTTCTAACAACAAGGAACAGCTTAAAAAAAATGTCTTTTCTGAAAAAGAAACCGGCGACAAGATAAAAGTAATGCGGGCTTTCAGTGATAACGAAGAAGGCAAGCTGGTTGCTGAATCCATTATGCAAGAACGCAGCACTAAAGGTTTAAAATGGCATGATTTTGCAATTTTATATCGCACCAACGCACAATCGCGGTCAATGGAAGAAGCATTGCGCAAAATGGGCACGCCTTATAAAATATACGGGGGCTTATCTTTTTATCAGCGTAAAGAAATAAAAGACCTTATTGCTTATTTCAGGTTAACTTTTAACCCGAATGATGAAGAGGCATTAAAACGCGTTATAAATTATCCCCGCAGAGGTATCGGCGATACAACGGTTGACCGCATCATTGTTAGCGCCGATCAAAATAAAATTACGCCGTGGGAGGTGATCATTAATCCGTCAAAGTACCTGGATGGCCGCACATCAGCTTCTGTCGGTGTTTTTGCTACGATGATCCAGAGCTTCCAGGTAATTACCAAAACACTTACAGCCTACGAATCGGCGCTTCACATCGCACAGCACTCAGGCTTGTTAAAGGATTTGTATGAAGACAAATCAGTAGAAGGACTTAACCGTTACGAAAATATACAGGAGTTATTAAACGGGATAAAAGAATTTTCGGAAAGAGAAGATCTGGAAGAAAAAGGGCTGGACGTATTTATGCAGGATGTTGCCTTGCTCACCAACGACGATAAAGACAATAATCCTGATGCTGATACCGTGTCGTTAATGACCATTCACTCCTCAAAGGGGCTGGAGTTTCCGCAGGTTTACGTGGTTGGTTTGGAAGAAAATTTGTTTCCTTCACAGATGTCATTAAATTCAAGAAGCGATCTGGAAGAGGAACGCCGCTTGTTTTATGTAGCAACTACACGTGCCGAAAATAAACTCACGCTAAGTTACGCCACCTCCCGGTTCAAATTTGGAACGCTGATTAACTGTGAACCAAGTCGTTTTCTTGATGAAATTGATGCAAAATACCTGGAGCTTGATTTTACTGCAAAACCAGTAAACAGCAGCAATCCGTTTTTTGATGATGACAGAAATGCCTGGAGCAGCCGGGGAGATACATTTTCAAAGCCGAAACAGCCAGCAGTTAAAACAACATCGATATTGGCAAAAGCCCATGTTCCATCGCCCGGGTTTGCACCATCAGATACTTCAAATCTGCAGGTTGGTATGGAGGTTGAGCATGAAAGATTTGGATTTGGAAAGGTATTAAGCCTCGAAGGAAACAAGCCCGATATAAAGGCTACCATTTTCTTTAAAGAAATCGGACAAAAACAATTGCTCCTTAAGTTCGCAAAACTGCGAATAGTTTAAATTAAACGAAATTAATTCCCAATATTTGTGGAATAGTTTCCACAGCTTTTTTTAATAGGACATCAATTAATTGTTTCGCAAGCTCGTTTTGCCCAATAATTAATAATGGCACAGAATTTGGCTGTTACTTACCTTGTTAATCTTAAACTATTGAGCAATTATGAATGAAACATTCAAAAAGAAAACCAACAAAACAGTTGGTCAAAACATCAGGACTATTCGTCATCAGCGTGGCTGGAGCCAGGAGGATGTTGCAAACCGCTTAGGAATTTCAATTCCGGCATTTTCCAAAATTGAAACTGGTGTTACTGATATCAATTTATCCCGCCTTGAACAAATTGCTAACATATACGAAGTAAATGTTGTGATGCTATTAGCCCTGGATGCCAAAGATGTTGAACCACAGATTTCCAATATAAGCATTGCCCAAAAGAAGATCATTGACCGAGAAGCTGAAATTGCGAGTTTACAGCGCAAAGTAATTCTTCTTTACGAAGAATTACACAACAGAACGTCTGCTGCGGTTTAATAAAATCCCTGTCACTGTTCAAAAAATACAACACCCCTGTCTTCACATTCATGCGTTGACAGGGCTTTAATATGAATTTTTTATTAAATTTTATATTAATTCCCTTATAAACCTTAAAAATATATTTACAGGCCGACCAAAGGCGACTTTGGAGTAAAAATTGTATTGGGAGAGAAAATTAATTCATCTGCCATGTCAAATTATCTTATTTCAATTCCAAAGGACGAAGCATTTAAAAACGGGACCATTCATGATCCGAACAGCAAATTAAAGATAAAGGCATTTGATATGAAATCAAGATTTGATCCAAGTGAAGGTGAAATGAGATATTTTGTTACAGCAGGACCAGATACACTGGCTTTTGAAACCAAAGGATATAAAGCGCATCGCCAGTTGCTTATCCTTCAAATGATATCCAGGTATTGCGTTTACCTGGGATTAAATGAAGCGCAAATTCATTCCACACTACCTTGTTGAAAACATTTTAGACTCTCCAATCGCTGTTACGCCAACTACTATAAGGTGTATTACAATAAATACAATGTAGTTAGTGGTAATCAAAATCAGTTGAGCATTCCAGTTAAAATCCTGTTCTTCCGGGATCATGGAGCATATCGCTCATTTCAATGATCTTATCATCAATTTCGCCTACGCATTTATTCATCATCCGGATACATTCCGGCTGATCAACCAACCCTTCCTTTTCAAGGTTCATTAAACCCTTCAGTGTAGCGATAGGGCCCCGTATTTGGTGAGATAAGTACGAAGAATATTCGGAAAGCTTTTTATTTTTCACCTGCAGGTCTTTGGTTCTTTCATCAATTATTTCCTCCAGGTGATGGTTTATTCTGTCCAGGTTATCTTTTTGTCTTGAAACTTCAGCATTAAGATTAGTAAGTTGAATATTAGTGGCCGCCTTCCGTTTAACATTGTTTATTAAAACCGCTACTAAAACCAACAACAGGCCTGCAACAACGGTTACTCCCCAAAATCTCACGCGATCATATTTCTGGCGCTGAAGCAGTATTTCATTTTCTTTTTGACGAGCCTGTTGTTTAAATTGCTCCTGTATTAAATTAATTTGAGTAGAAGTATTTTCCCGGTATATAGCACTATCTTGTTTATAAATATTATAAAGATAATTTAATGCATGTTCATAATTTTTTCTTTTAAAATCGAGTTGAAAGCTTGTATATTTAAAATCGTATTTTGTTTTGTCATTATTAACAATGTTCGACAAATTCACGCCTTCTGCAATTATTTTCTCCGCTTGATTAAATTTATTTTGCCGGGTGTATAAATCAGCAAGGGTTAAATCTATCCGTGCCACCGGCTCATTTAAATCCAATTGTTTAGCTTCTTTATTGGCTTCTAATAATAAACTTTCAGCTTTATCAAATTGCTTAAGACTGTAATATATCACCCCTTTATTTTGCATACATTGTACCAGGTTCACGGTATCTTTTAACATA
This sequence comes from Mucilaginibacter sp., assembly GCA_029237615.1. Lineage (GTDB taxonomy): Bacteria > Bacteroidota > Bacteroidia > Sphingobacteriales > Sphingobacteriaceae > Mucilaginibacter. The sequence goes on along the minus strand of JAQNCM010000383.1, from coordinate 2,583 downwards.
ACAAACAGGTCGTTACTTTTATTGTAAAAGTTTAAAGCCTGGTAAAAGCTTTTTTTGCTGTTATATATATTACCAATGTTAAAATAGATAGAAGCAATTAATTTATTATCAGATAATTTTTTTGCAATGACAAGTGATTTTGTAAAAAAGCCCAGGGCACGGTCATAATCATTATCGCGGTATAAATTTCCGATATTGTTGTAAACCTTTGCTTCACCGCGCAGATCGTTAATTTTTGTAAAAAAGTTAAGCGCCGTTAAATAATTATCGATTGCTTTAACAGGTTGACTTAAATAGTAATTACCTATCCCCATTACCCGCCAGGATTCCGCAATACCTGTATCGTAATCAATCTTTTGTGCTATTGCTAATGCTTTGCTGGCATCACTGACAGTTTGCGCCGGATCAGTTAAACGCATGGCAAAACCTTGCTTATTTAATTTTATAACCTCGTTAGTATCCAAGGAGTTAGTATCATTCAGCCGCTTTGCAAACGACGATAATGTCAGGAAAACGAAAAAAATTAATGTGAAATATTTCTTCATTAGAAGACTATTACGTTTAAAAGGATAGAAAGTTATAGGTAATATCAGTTCAATGCAAATAATTACTGCTTAAACTGGCGGCTTATTCAATAAAAATAGCCCTCAATTTTAATTTAGTTGGGATATTAAACATTGATTGACCACCAACGGCCCTTTAAAAAAAATATTTATTTTATTATTTGTTAACTAAATTTAGTTACTTTTACCACCGATAAAATTATTGGACAACAATAAAGCGATTTTTGATAAATGTTTTTGATGAGCTAACTAAAGCGTCAGCAATTCTTTGCTTTCGTTCAGTTATTTTAACATCTAATCAAACTTCACTTTTGTATAGCACTTAAACCGAAATATTTGTTTGTCAAAATTTCCGTGCCTATCGTTTCAATATTTCTTTTTGTGATTCTAATTCGGTGTGAGCAGTTTTTGCTTTGTCTGAATTTGTTGGTACTCAAAAGACCAACTGGGATTTACATTGTTTTAAAATTCTTGCAATGCGAATTTGCAATGGAAAGATAAGTTATTGAATACTATACAAATAAATTACTAATTCAACTTTTAATTATCATAATAAATTAACACTCAATATGAAAAAAGCACTATTTTCTGCGGCATTTGTTTTAGGTTCAGTTGTTGCACTTTCAACTTCAGCTCAAAATCTAAACTCAAAATCTACCGTTCCTTCTGTAACAGTTACTGTAGGCGAAAGAACCACAACCGGTACAGCTGATCTGATGGGTGAAAGAACCACAACCGGCACAGCTGATCTGATGGGCGAAAGAACCACAACCGGTACAGCCGATCTGATGGGCGAAAGAACCACAACCGGTACAGCTGATCTGCGCTAATTAGCCTTTGCATTAAATTAACACAAACGCTAAAACTTAGCTTATAAAAATTTAAAAATTTGACCCAAAGGTCAAATTTTTTTGCTTTAGGGCATTTTAAGCCGTTAAATAAATGAGAGAAAAATTGAAAAAATATACAATCTTTCTTTTCATAAAACCTTTGGACCGACTAATCATATTTTCCTAAAAACATAAACTATATTTGCCCCCAAATTCTTGATTATGGAGCTTATAAAACAATATGTAGAACAGCATAAACAACGTTTATTAGATGAATTGTTTGAGCTGCTTCGCTTTCCGTCTGTTAGCGCTGATCCTAAATACAAACACGATATTTTAAAGACGGCAGATTTTGTGGCTCAAAAGCTACTTGATGCAGGTGCTGAGCATGTGGAAGTTTGCCAAACAGCAGGCAACCCTATTGTATATGGCGAAAAAATTACAGATGCATCAAAACCTACCGTTTTGGTTTATGGACATTATGATGTACAGCCGGCCGATCCGCTTGAATTATGGAAAACGCCGCCTTTTGAACCAACCGTGCGCGACGGTAAAATATATGCCCGCGGTGCCTGCGATGACAAGGGCCAGTTTTACATGCATGTAAAAGCCTTTGAGCTAATGATGCAAAGCGGCACCTTACCCTGCAATATTAAATTTATGATAGAGGGTGAAGAGGAAGTTGGATCGTCAAATCTTAGCATCTTCGTAAAGCAACACAAAGCCAGGTTAAAAGCCGACGTTGTATTAATTTCAGATACCTCCATGATCAGTATGGAAAACCCTTCGCTCGAAACCGGTTTACGTGGCTTGTCCTATCTTGAGGTGGAAGTAACCGGTCCTAACCGCGATCTGCATTCGGGTGTTTACGGTGGCGCGGTGGCGAATCCCGCTACTATCCTGGCTAAAATGATTGCTTCATTACATGATGAAAATAACCACATAACTATACCGGGCTTTTACGATGAGGTAGTTGAATTAACTGACGCCGAACGCAAAGCACTTAACAATGCACCATATAATGAGGATGAGTATAAAAAAGACCTGGATGTGAATGAGCTTTGGGGTGAAAAAGGCTATAGTACATTTGAACGTACAGGCACCCGCCCTACCCTGGAGGTAAATGGTATTTGGGGCGGATATATTGGCGAGGGCGCTAAAACAGTGCTTCCGTCAAAAGCACATGCAAA
>JAQNCM010000469.1 GCA_029237615.1 Mucilaginibacter sp. | reverse complement strand
CAGCAGTTTGTCACTTGCTCGACGCAGCCTGTCCGGAGCTACTACACCGACTACCTGGAGCGCCGCGAGGCCGAAAACAAGGAACGGACAGTCGAAGTCGACGGCTGGGAAAACGTCGTGTCGGGAGCGCCCTCTAACTACTATGGCCCCTGCACCGAGGGTCATGACTTGTGCGACGACGCCGCGGTAGTCGACAAGGAGCCGACATCGACAATTCTGCAGAGTCAAATTGCCCTCCCCATGTGAGGGCCGGAGCGCACCAGCGTCTACTCATACGACATGCAGGCAAGTGCGGCCGTGTGGGAGCTGTTCATATGTTCCAGCGAGGAGATGCGGCAGAAGGCCCGGGAGCGGAACGGCTTTCCTGTCTTTTGGGAGGTGGACTATCCGCTCTCCTTGTCTCCCCGCCATTATGTGGTCAAGGCTAACCTTGAGTATGAGGAGCGTATCCGAGAGCGTCGGGAGCGTGAGAAACGCGAGCGCGAGTCTAAGGAATCTGGGGAGGTGGAGGTGGAGGCCATATGAGTGATTCTTCCGTTGAAGTTGAGATCATGCCAGTTTTAAAGCTAATTGAATGGCGTTGAACCATCCTCAACTCTGAGCGCATATGTGATCGCATCTCCGAGACACTCCTACACCTCAGACACTAGCAAAACCTTAACTAAATAATGACTCCTCGACGTCGTCAAACTCTATATTCGGACCTCCGCAACCTGAGACTCTGGATTCGATAAGGAGGTAGCCAAGTAGGTGGCTGGTTCCGAGGGTTGCCTCAAGACATCTCTCCTTTGTGTCTGGTCAAGTTAAGGTTTGCACGCCACGTGCAAACTATGCCGTAGCTTCGGCTTTTGGTGTCTTTTCCCCATAGCCATACCCACTGACGGTCCGTCTTCATTCTCCTCGTTCTCGGCGGCCCTTTTTCGTCTATATCTTTGGAGCATACATTTGTGTAACAGTCTCCAAGAGTGGACGTGCTTGGTTCTTGTTATCCCTGGGTTGTTTCATCTGCAGCTGGACAGCTTATTTGTCTCTGGCCGAGGCGGTGATCATTGGTATGCCTGACTGAAACTGTGGATTCGGAAGCACATTGAAAATCTAAATGCCATGCTATAAAGCCGGGAGCTTTCTGCTTTCCGCACCTCTGCCTTCCATTCCTAATAATCTTTTGTCGTTACTCATTATCACTTGACTTCGGTTGGTCTTACGTTCGTGCAATCCGCATTTGCACCCGCAACCACCTCTGGCATCGTAACTCCTTGAGCTCGCCGCGCTTCATCCACCAGGACCACCACATGGTCTTGAGTTGAACAGTGGTTCAGGTCAAGCCGCAGTCGAACCAGCCAGACAAGATGTCCATCATCGCAGCTACTGTCATTGCACCTCCCGTCGAAACCGCCACTACAACCGCAACAAGACGGGGGCTGACTCCGTTGGCAGAGAGCACAAGAGCCGAGACTTTCTTACTTCTGACGGCAAGATACACCCTAGCTAATCTGGTCCCAGGTTCGAATATCTCTGTTCGGTCATCGGCCCCAAGCAGCACTTTCCAGACATGACCGCCGTGGTCGTCAACGTGAAGCAGATTCATCCCTCGGCCAAAAATGGCACTGATGAAGGCGATGACAGTGGTAATGGCAATACCTTATACCACAACCGACATATCCTACTCGCCTTTGACCTACGAGACCAGGATAAGCTCGCCATTCAGGATGAGAAACTTTCAGTTCGATCAGCTGCCGAGATGTCCATGGCCATTGACAGTCGGCGGACTGCCTATCACCCTGTCCGACAAAGATGGCAATGGTCGTTGCCTAATGTACCCCCGTCAGAAGTTCGGGAACTTTCACATCGGAATCTGTTCAGATACCACAATGGATGTGTTCACCGACAATACACTCTGTGAACTAGAAGCCGAGGTTGACTCCGAGTTCCGGCGGAATCTCGCCGAGATACGCGTCATCGAGATAATCTACACTGGGGAGCGCACCTTTTACATTGTCATCCCCGACCACGTCAACATTTTCGGAATGACGACCAAGCTGCCGGGCATGGTAGCGGGCTGTGTTGTTGGTTACCTGAATGAGACAGAGCTCCAGAGACCAGGGGGGGCAGACTTCGAGGCAGGACTAGTGACGGGGCAACTCCAAAAGAGCAGCGGTGCTGACTCACATCCCGAGCGACTCGCAACGTCGGACGACGAGAAACGTAGCTGTACATGCTACTGGAGTAGTTCGCACGCCGGTTTCATCGAAGGCTCGGTGGTCGGTCACTCCGTCAGGATGGAGAGGATGCCCCCGGAGAGAACGTGCTCGGAGGTGGGAGAAACGGTCCAGTACGTGGCCCATAACTGGGTATATCTGGGCCAACAGGAAGGTAATGAGGATGCACAACGGTCTGAAGGCACAAGCGGCACCGCTGTTTGGGACGACAACGGGACGATTATTGGATTCTACTGTTACTGCATGCTTGATGGCCCTTGGGCTGGGTTTGCAGTTTCTGTGAGCGCCAGCGAGCTCAATGCGAAGGGACGTTTTGATTCCCGTCTAGTTCTAGTCTAATCTGTGCGTGGTATTATCGGCGTTAGGATATCATTCGAGTACCCCACGGTTACTCGTGCCATCCGTCAGTACGTCCGTATATCCTGTCCTACCCCTTTCCCTCCCCCCAATGTGAACCCACACACAAGCATAAATGTTACAGAGTCAGCACATTACCCCACTGCTTGACGGCCTGGGGTAAGACGTCCTCGATACGAGTCTCCTTATCGACCGTTCCATCTGACGTCTGCTGGACCCAGCTCTCCTCCCACTTCAGCAGCCCCGCCGAAAAGGCAGTCTGGCTGTAGTTCTTCGGGTCAGGAGTGTTAACAAGGTAGTCAATGAACATCTGCCATCTTGGCACGTAGTATGACGAAACGAGCCCGGCCCAGCTTTTAGACGCGTAGTCTGATATTTCGCCGTCAGGACCCCAGAGAGTGACCTGGTTGCGAGCCTGATACTCCATGAAATCAGCGTCGGCGCTGTTGTTGACCATGGCGCGGGCTTATTTGATCCACGTGGAAAGTTTGAAGTTGTCATTAGTCGCCAGGACTTCGTCCAAAGTCTCCAGGAGCGCAATAAGCTGGGCACCTTGTCCTCGGAGCCGCGAGTTCCGGCACTTGATGTTTCCGAGA
>JAQNCM010000341.1 GCA_029237615.1 Mucilaginibacter sp. | reverse complement strand
CGGCGGTGTCCACCTCTTCCCATTCCGAACAGAGAAGTTAAGCCCGCCAGAGCCGATGGTACTGCAGTAAAATGTGGGAGAGTAGGTCGGTGCCAAATCTTATCGTAAAAGCCTTAGTCTGATGACTAAGGCTTTTTGCGTTGATACCTGTCTGAATCCGGATTCGTACGATTGATGGATTGCCAGGATCGTATAGCAGTAACTGCATTACTGCTCAATTCCCTCCCAAGGGAGGGGTGCGGTAGGCTGTGAAGTGGCGGGAGGGGTTTCATCGTTAACAAACGCAGGCAAATCCCACCCCTGAAGAAATAAAAGTTCCATAAACCCTGCCCCCCCACCTTCCCTCCAAAGGAGTCCTATGGACCAGGGAAGAAACGCACATGGCCCGGCTTGAAGATTGATTTGAATTTTGCAAACTAAGGATTGATATTTGTAAACAGCGCGAACTCTTTTTTGTGCCATCTTTGTATTATCTACAACAACAAACATTACGATGCAATTAGCGAACAACAAAATTTTAATTACCGGTGGCGCAAGCGGTATTGGCCTGGGACTTACTGAACGGTTTATCAAAGAAAACAACACCGTTATTATCTGTGGAAGGCGGGAATCTGTTTTAAACGAAGTTGCCGGTAAATTTCCGGGGGTAATTACTAAAGTGTGCGACCTCTCGGATGAAACTGAACGCGTAGCCCTTTATAACTGGGTGGTCGAATACCACAGCGACTTAAATGTGCTGGTAAACAACGCCGGCATCCAGCAATGGATAAAAATAGATGCGCCCGACTTTTTTAAACGTGCCAAGGACGAGCTTGCCACCAATATTGAGGCGCCGCTTCATTTGATGTCGCTATTTATGGGGTTGAAATCGTTGAACACTATTATAAATGTAACGTCGGGTTTGGCTTTTGTGCCGCTGACCACCGTGCCTGTATATTGTGCCACCAAAGCTTTTTTCCATTCGTTTACCGTTTCGGCACGCCACTTACTGAAAGCGAAAAATATTGAAGTGATTGAGATGATCCCACCGGCATTGAATACCGACCTGGGCGGCAAAGGCCTGCACGACGCTTTCCCACCCGTGAGTGATTTTATTGAAGCGGTATTTGAACAGTTAAAGCAGGGAAAAACCGAACTTACCTTTGGCTTTAGCGAAGCAATGGCCAATGGTGGCCCTGAAGACATAAAAGCTGCTTTTAACAGGATGAATGTAGGTTAAGAATAGTAAACACTAACAGCTTACTTTGCTGCTGTCTTTGGATAAGGATAACTTACATGCGAGCCACAAGCCAGGGACGCTTACGGCAAAGTGGGCCGGATGAAGGAAATGTTATTACACACTTTCTTTAACAAATGAAGAGACCGTTAACCGATGAACGCCCATGATCCTGCCGATCGCGCTATACGAAATCTTTTTTCCAATTAATGATTTTATTTCTTCTTCTTTACCTGTAAGCTTTCTCATTTTTGACCTGCTTCCTTTTGGTCGGCCTAGTATTTGACCTTCTGCTTTACGCCGGGCGAGGGCTTCTTTTGTGCGTTGCGAAATTAGGTTGCGTTCTATTTCTGCTGATAAACCAAATGCAAAAGCTAATACTTTGGAGTTAATATTATTACCCAACTCGTAGTTTTCTTTTACTGTATAAACCATAACATCCTTTTCCATGCAATCATGCAATATTTTCATAATTTGCATAAGGTTACGTCCCATACGTGAAAGTTCAGACACCACCAGCACATCTCCTTTTTGCATTCGTTGTAATAAGCCTCCAAACTTCCGCACATCCAGGCGTTTTGTTGAGCTAATGGTTTCCTCAATCCATTCGTCGATTTCGAATTGTTTGATTACTGCAAATTTTAATATTTCATATCGCTGGTTCTCGGTAGTCTGTTTGTCTGTGCTGATGCGTATATAGCCGTATTTCATATTGATTAATTTAATTGGTTGAAACTTATTCTGTTATTGTAGAAACTAAATAATATAAGAGTATAAACACTGCAAGTTAGAAATGTTTAAAACGAGCGATTTTATTAGACAGTCGGTTACTACGCAAGGAGGCTTTAAACCAGACGGCGGCTGGGTGATACTTTCACCATTAGAGGCCACTATAAAAAACAAGATTGAAGCTGTAGGAACTCCTTTAAAAGATTGGAATATTAATATCTACCGAGGTATATTAACGGGGTATAACGATGCGTTTATTATCGACCAAAAAACGAGAGATGCGTTAATGGAGGCTTCGCCTAAAAATGACGAAATTATACGTCCGATTCTTCGCGGCAGGGATATAAAAAAGTATAGCTACGACTTTGCCGATTTATGGCTTATAAACACTCACAATGGGATTAAAGAAAAAGGAATTAAGCCTGTAGACATAAACCTTTATCCTGCCGTAAAAAAATATCTCGATCATTTTTATCCTGAGTTAGAAAACCGTGTGGACAAGGGAGTAACTCCATACAATTTAAGAAATTGTGCATATTTAGAGGATTTTTCCAAGCAAAAAATTGTCTGGGGCGAGATTTCGGATAAAGCAAATTTTGCGTTAGACATTCATGATAATTATTACGTTAACAATAAATGCTATCTATTGACCGGAAATCGACTTGAATATTTAATATGTTTTCTAAATTCAAAGGTTTCTGAATACCTCTTTTCCAAAATTGGAACTACAACTGGGGTTGGTACTGCTCAATGGTCGAAGTTTACTATTGAACAGCTCTGTGTCCCGCTTATTAACGAAGATCAAGAGAAAGAGTTTATATTTTTAGTATCTGATTTAAGTGCAAAAAAATTAACCGAAGCCGCCATCAATCAACGGATATATACTATTTGCGGATTAACATCCGAAGAAGTGGCCTTTATTGAATCTCTATAAACCCAATTACTTCTTTTTCGTCTGTTGTTAAATTATATAAATCAAATAAAATTTCATCAATTTCTTTTTCAACATTTAATGTAGGCAGCTGTTGACTTTTTAAGGATTGAACCTTTGTTACCATTCTTTCAAAAATATCGTTGATTTCATCATTCACTTGTTTGACAGGTATAATTTCGAAAAATATTTTTCTTAACTCACGGGTTCCACCCATCAGTTCAGGAAAATTATTAATAAAGCAATATTTAAAAATTGAGGAATTGAAAAAAGCTGTTAGGTAACTAAGGTGTTGTCCCGTAATCATAAAACATTTATCGTTAAGATAATGCCCCGATTCATCGTAAAAAAAAGGTATAAATTTGGTCATATTTGGATATATGATTTTGGGTAAATTGAAATTCTTCCAATAGTTAGATCCAAATCGCTGCAATGCATACCATTCATATCTAATACCCGTTTCTGTCTGATTTCGCTTTTCTAATTGATCTTTAAATTGTAAAAGGTAATCATATACAGCGGTATATTCCTTCTTGAAAGCTTCTTCTGCAACGGAAGAAGCCCCCACTATGCTATTATCATTATGAAGCGGGAAATGCCAGGGCACAAAAAGCAAATACTGATCGTTTTTTTCAATTGAATATTTATGAATCTCCCTGCCGCGAAGAATCGGACGTATAATGTCGACAGCTTCTGGGCAATTTTTTAGTAGTTCATCTTTCTTTGCTTTATCTATTATAAACGCTTCATTGAAGCCGGTCTTAATTCCATAATTAATTTGTACATCCCAATCTTTTAATGGTGTACCAATCACTTCGATTTTTGACTTTATTCTAGCTTCTATTTCACTTAAAATTACCCACCCACTCTCTTTAGAAAAACCCTGAACGGTGATAATATACTGTTTAAGATAAACGCTCATTTTTTCTAGACTACCTAAATTCTTATCTAACAAACAAGTTTCAGTTTTTCCTTCATATGGTGCATTTTGACCGATCAGCATATTTGTATCAACCGTAGCAGATTCAAATACTTGGTAACCGCCAAAGTCAACCAATAACAAGGGGTTTGTTTTTTCAAGAAAGAACTTTCGTGTTGCTTCCCCATAGTTAGCCCGCATCCATTTATTTGAAGTAATGTATCCGAAAAAATAGCCTGGCTTTAGTAATCTTTGCGCCTGCTCGTAAAATAAACAGTATATATCACCTGTGCGGGCAAATGTTTCATATCCGCACTTTTGTAGTGCATCCGCTTCAACACCCATCTTTTGCAGCTGTATATAAGGAGGATTGCCAATAATAACCTCAAATCCTTCGAAATCGCCTTTTGAATCAAGCACTTCCGGAAATTCAAAACGCCATTCAAATGCATTACGGTAAATGACGTTATTTTCTATTTCTTTTATTTCCTGTTCAATTTTTTCAATGTTCAAGCTAATGCGGCGTACCTCCAATTCCATTTCCTTTTCGCTCCGTTTTTGTCCAAACAAATCATAATTACTTTGTGCCAGCGCAAGATCACCACGGAAAACGGATAGTTTTTTTCTGCGAGGATCGCGCCTCCCTACTGTTTCATGAAACTGATCTTTTATAGTTTTAATGAAGTCTTTCAGCTGTTCTTTAGCTTCTTTGTTTGAGGCTTCTTTGTATGCTTCAACAGCCAGCTGGTAATCGATAATGCTAAATTTTTGCTTTTTAAATACTTCCGAAAGGTCCTCTTTTAACGAATATTTGCTTAATAATGAATTGCCACGTTTAATATTTATATCAATATTGGGAAGTGTTTCTAATTGCGTAAAGTTAGTTTCAGGTTTGTAATAAGTATGTTTTAATAATTCTATCCATAGACGTAGCCGACATATTTTCACCGAATTAGGGTTTATATCTACTCCAAAAAGGCAATGTTCAATTATTTTACGCTTTTCTTCAAAAAGCGTACTTTGAATTCGCTGTTCAGCGTCAGAAACAATATTTCCTTTATCAGAAGATGATTTGATCGTGTAATCAAAAAATTGTAAATTATGGTAGTTTACTACCAGTTCATCATTTGCTATGGTTACTACAATTTCTGATAAGCGGTTACCTGCTGCATCCGCTAAAATTCCTAACTCGGATTTAATACTGATAATTTCATTTAAGCTGGACACAAGGAAGTGGCCTGAACCGACAGCAGGGTCGGCGATTTTTACACCCTCCATCTGCTTGTTAAATTTCAGAATATCCTTTGTATTACGTTTATCCGATACGTAGTTTTTAATATCATCAATGCTTTCACATTGCCAACTATTTTCATCGTTGAATTTTTTTACAACAGCTTTCCTTATGGTCTCCCGACATAAAAAAGTGGTTATTGCTCCTGGTGTGTAGATCGATCCATCTTTGTAACCATTAATTTTTTCAAACACTAAACCTAAAACCGCTGCATTGATAATTGTTTTATTTTCTTCCTGCACTTCCTCTTTGCCAATGGATGCGAAGTTGTAGGCATCTAAAAAATCGAATAAATAATGCAAGGTGTTTTTAGTGCCAGAATTCTGATAGTTAATTGCTTTTTTTAATACAGAACCTGAATATAGTTCCATATCAAGATTGTCATCTAAACTGTTAACCTTAATTGTGAGTTCTTCTAAATCAGAAAACTCAAATAAGGAACTGTTTAAATAGGGAATATGAGAATACTTGGTTTGCACCAAAGAACTTCTTTCCGTGTGCTCCTTAGCAAGTACCTGAAAAAATAATTTATATAACTCGTTATAGTTTTGGATTACCTGTTGGTTAAGAAAAAGATATTTCCTATCCCCAAGATGGTATTTAAGTAACTGGGCTTCAAGTAATTTAAGAAATAATATGCGATTAATCCAGGTGATACTTAGTTCAAGGCTTACATTAAACAATTGCTCCTGTTTGGTAGAGCCCGACAATAAATCGGATGGGACTTTATGTAAGGCGTTTTCCACTTCCAAAATATCAATCGTATTTTCAATGAATGAGCCTGCTTTTCTTCTTCCTTCAGGTAAACGTTGTATAATTTTTCGTCCGCTTTCCCTAACTTCTTCTAAACCTATAATATGTAAAAGTTCAGCAAAAAAGCCTTTGTCCAATGAATTGCTATCATTTAAAAATGGTAGCTTAAGTAAATGAACTGGAGTGAAAAATTTATATAGGGGTAATAATTTACTGTCGTTGTTGTTTTCAGGTTTTAATAATGGTAGAAATTTTTTGAAATCAAAATATGTAAAGCTTATCTCTTTATCCAACTCATCCAAAAAAGGTTTAGCAATTTCTTTATAGAAATGATCAGTAGAGTTACTTACTTTTTGATTATTCTCCCACTCTTTATAAGTTTTTTGTAGTTTATTGTTGTTTTTAAATATTGTCTCAAAATGTTGAGCATCAAAAATGAACCATTCGTAAATGTTTGTGATTACTAAATGCGTTAATGAATTGTTTTTATCTTTTGATCTTTCCCTGAAAAAGTAAAGGACAAGCTCATGCATTGCCTTTGTATTCAAATTGGTTTGTGTAACCATATCTGCTTTATTGCTGGGTCTTTTAACTTCAAACAAAACCCCAACAGGGGAAGTCGCATCCTTGCCTAAGTGAATAACGAAATCTGACTTGCCTTTTGTTGCAATTAAATAATCTGGGTGAAAAAATGTATTCTTTAAAAAGTCCATTAAATGGATTTTTACATTTTCTTCACTTTCCTTTTCGTCAATTAAACTTAATAACTGTCGTAAATTCTTTTTGAATCTGTCAAGGTCTTTACGGAGCGGACTAATTAAACGATATGCTTTATTTAGACTCGCTTGTAATTCGGCAATATTGATAGTCATTTAGGCTGGATAAACGTATTTACCAATAATACAAAGTTTTAAGTAATAAATGGTCAATTTTTGACTAACCGGACGTAATTTTTGTCTCTGCGGCGTCCCGTACCTGGGAATTTGCGGAAATAAAAAGGCGAATACCATTACAGCACAAGCCAAATGTATAAACCCGATAGCAGCGTTTACCGGCCGTGTGGCTAATGCCTTGCAGGCGTATAAGCGAATAGCGGGACTATCGGGACATAGAAAACACTGCTTTTCGTTTTCAAAACAAAGAAGAGGCCTTTGCATGCGTGCTTATTGGATTACGCAATGATATAATAATTAAGGGAAGGATGTCATGGTGAGCCTGTCGAACCATAGCGGGTAAGGCATATACGCCAGGCTTACGTGAAACGCATAGTTCACTATACCCACCGCACCGTGGTTCGACAAGCTCACCATGACATCCCTTTTTTATATTTTTCCTCTAGTATTTTGAGAAATTTTATAACTCAGGGTGACTCTTTTTCGGGATGCTAATCCTTAACCTCCAAACTTTCATTTTCAAATCCCTTTTCCAAGATCCCGGCTACGGTGGCGTGGTGAATGCCCAGGCGGCGGCCGATGTGGCGGTTGGAGTGGCCTTGCTGGTGCAGGGTATGTACTTGCTGGCGCAACAGGGCTGTATCAGTTGGGATAGGACGGTGCAGGTGGTTTTGTTCATGATCGTGCCCGATGAAATTGTATTGTAAAAAGTTGAGCTTCATTTCCTGGGTGATGAGGCACACGTTGGTTTCACCGTATTCTTCGCGGGCGCTGCGCTGCTTTATTTGTTTAATGTAACGGGTTGCAGGGTTTACGGAGCTTTGGCCGATGGCAAAGGCGCTGTCGGCAAAGTTGATGAGCATTTTGCTGCCCTGCAGGTCGTTTACAGTTAAGGGTTTATGCGGGCTGCGCTTGGGGGTATGCGCCAGTACCAGCACGCTGAGGTTGTGTTTTGTTTTAAGGGCCTTGAGCATTTTCATGAGCGGGGTTGCGTCTTTTGCCTTTTCGGTACCGCGGCACATGTAGGTAATGTTGTCGATAATGAGCACGCTGGCCTGGCTTGCTTTTACGGCCTTGCCGATAGCCATTTTTATATAGTCTTCGTATTTGTTGTTGTGGATGACGGGATCGTCGCCGAGGGGGTTAAACTGGGCGCGGAAAAACTGCTCGGAAAACAAATAGCTGCCCCATTTTGGATCGTAATAGCGGATCTGGAACTGCTTGCCGCTGAGCTCAAAGTCGACATAAAGCACTTTGGGGCATTCGTCTGCCTGGTTGCTGAACGGGTCGATGGTGTAGGCCTTGGTGATGCTGTCGGCAATTTGTACAGCAAGGACGGACTTGCCGAGGTTGGTATCGGCAAACAGGATGCACAATTCCCGCTCGAACCAGAGGCTGCCGAACAGCATGCGGGGCATGGGCTTGCTGTGTTCCAGCTTCATGAAGTAATTGGCGGGATGGGTTTGCAACAGCTCGTATTCGGGCAGGCCGAAGGGTGTGCCGAACTGGCCGGCTTTTATTTTCCGTTTGGTAAAGTCGGCAGTTTCTTTGCGGAGCGCTTCGATAATTGGCGGGCGAAGGGACATGATGGGTATGATTAGCTTGTAAATATACAGATATTTCTTTAATAATACAAATTTTTTAAAGAAATTATGATTGATGAGTGGCGGGTTGGTGAGTAGTTAGGTAGAAAGGATGGTGGATAAGGTGGATATACTGGATAAGGTGGATGCGGGGGATATTGCGGATTTTTTGGATGCGGTGGATAGTATGGTTACCAATGCGATTATCCGCCACCGGGGAGGGTGGTCATTGGGTCATTTGTCATTGGGGCATTGACGGGGATGAGCGGCATCAGCGGTTAAACTAACTTCCCAATGCCTGGTAGATTTCGGCAAACAGCAGCCCGCTGCCGCCGCCGTAGTGTTGGGTGACGATGATTTCGGGGTTCTGGGTGCGGAAGGCGGCGCATAGCGTTGCTTCGCTGTCGTTTTCGATGCCGCCGCCGAGCAGGACGATTTTATAAACATTGGCATTAAATGCAGCCAGCGCTTCCTGATCGGTGATTGCGCCGGTGGCATGCCAGTCGGAATTATTATTTATTAAGCGGATAACGGTCTGGAGTATTTCCGGGTGCCGGCCGATTACGAGGATTTGTGTTTTACTCATATCTTTTTGAAGTAAAAGCTGAAAGTCCAAAGCTTTTAGCTTTAGACTTTCAGCTATTTATTAGATCATCGGAACTTCCATCAGCAGGAATTCTGCATTGGTTTCGGCGGTGATGGTAAATTTATCGGTATCCCAAATTCCGAAGCCGTCGCGGGTGTTGAGCAACTGATCATCTACGTTTATGTCGCCGCTTAATACAAATATGTAAACGCCGTTTCCTTTGGCTTTTACGGTATAATCAGCACTTACACCTTTATCAAATTTACCCAGGTGAAACCAGGCATTCTGATGGATCCACACGCCCTCATCGTCTGCACTTGGTGAAAGGATCTGCTGCAATTTATTATGCCTGTCTTCAAGGTTCAAAGTGATCTGATCATAGCGTGGCTCTACATTCTTTTTATCGGGGTAAACCCAGATTTGTAAAAATTTAACCCGGTGCGCCCTGTCTTTGTTATACTCGCTGTGATAAATACCGGTACCGGCGCTCATGGCCTGTATGTCGCCATTTTTGATCACGGCGACGTTGTTCATGCTGTCTTTATGCTCCAGGTCGCCTTCAAGCGGGATGGAAATAATTTCCATGTTGTCGTGCGGGTGGGTACCAAAGCCCATGCCTGCGTCAACGGTATCATCGTTTAAAACCCTTAGCGCGCCAAAGTGCATCCTGTCAGGATTGTAATAGCTCGAAAAGCTGAAGGTATGGTAGCTGTTAAGCCACCCGTGACTTGCATGTCCGCGGGTTTCGGCTTTATGTAATACGGTATGTGCCATTTTATTTGTCTCCTTTTTAAATTGTATAACAAAGATACGGCAGGGTAAGTGGAGCAAAGATGATGTAGGTTAAGAAATGGAGGAAGGAGGAAGAAAGCGGGCGCTACTTGAAAAATTACATCTTAAAATAGTAATCTGCCGCTGATGACCGCGGGGCATGGTTGCTTTTTCCTTAGATGAAAAACTAACCAAAAAATCAAGTCAAAAAAAGCTTCCACGCTGCAGGCAAAACTCCCTGGCCCGCTTTTCTGACAGGCCTTTACCCGCTTGTTAGGTAGCAACTATTTTTTTCTTATCATTTCGCTCCTCATCCTGCTGAAAAATTCAGGGGTTACGCCGATGTAGGAGGCGATTTGTTTTTGAGGCAGATGATCGATAAGCGTGGGATAGCGTTTGCAAAAGATGCTATATCGCTCTTCGGCTGTCAGGCTCATGTTGTCGACTATACGCTGCTGGTTGGCTACGAGCGAGTTTTCGGTAAGGATGCGGAAAAAACGCTCGAACTTTGGAACTTCCTTGTATAATTTTTCCTGGTTTGCTTTTGAAAGTAAAATTGCTTCGGTATCTTCAATTGCTTCAATGTTCAGTATTCCTGGTTTTTGGGAGATCAGGCTGTACATATCTGCAATCCACCAATCGGGTGGTGCAAAGCCTAAAACGTGTTCAACGCCATTTTTATCAACCGTAAAACCCCGTAAGCACCCGGACGTTACAAAAGCGGAATATTTGCAGATCTCGCCCTCATTCAAAATAAACTCTCTGCGCTTTATTGTCTTAGATTTTAGGTATCCGAACAATATTTCCTTTTCTGTGCCGTCTAATTGTATGTATTTAGAGATATTGCTTACTAAAAGGTTGTATGGCATGAGATCAAGTCTTTAACGTTTTTCGCTCATTTTGGAGCATTATTAGGGCCTTCGCTGCCCGTATATTTCTTGTTTCTTCCTATTTGGCCGAGCCTATCCAATCGCAATAGCCTTGTTTATATGATTTGGACAGGCCATCAAAAAATGCGCTTGCCTTTGCATCCTGTGCCAATAATTATTCTAACTCTACCGGAGTCCCTTCTATGTGTTTGCCTTTTTTTAGCATGGTACTAATTTCATTATTTTATTTGGTTTTCAACAAATTACCTTGTCAATGCGAAACCAACTCATAACGAAAAAGCTTTTAAATAAACATCTTTCCATGGCCCCCAATCTTTAGTGGCGGCCAGGAGCGTTTGTTTAAGAACCTGGTTGTTAACCCCCTTCCCTTTTTTTGGAGCGGGCATAGCTTTGGCATCTAAATTCATTTCGGTTACTTTCGTGGCAAACCAGGTAACATTCTCATGTGGTAAGGCCACACCTAATATCATTCCGGGCAAGCCGGTAAATGATTCAGGTCCGCCGGATACCGGGATCTTGTCAGTATAAAACGCTACCACATAGATCGAATCCATAACAATAGCATTTGCCCTGCGGCAGGTAAAGCCTGCAATTTCACGGGTCTCGTCAGTAATCTTCCAGCGAATATTCCGGGCGCTGTCCTTAACCAAAAATATTTCTTCAAAAACCTTCTTTTGGCCAACAATTGTTTTCGTTTGCAAGTCGGTAAATACAGTGTTGTTTTGGCTCACTATCGGATTGTCGCTAAAGAAGTTTCCTGATGTGTTTTCATCTTCCAATGGTGTAAATAAAGTTTTATTATCAGCAAAGTTCAATGTGCTTTTTAATTTTTTAAACTGCGGCTGATTTTTAATATACTGATCGTAAATGGGTTGAAAAAAAGCCTCATTATCTTTGTTGATCTGCTTTTTAAGCAGGGCGAACATATTCACCGTTTTTTCATACTCAATAGTGCCTGATGTTATAAAATGCGCGTTTTGACCAAATAATAAGTTGCCAATTAGTAACAGCAGGCCTGTAAAAGTAATAAGTAGTGTTTTCATGATATTATTTTTTTGCGGTTATACCGCCCATTTTGTTAAAATCCCAAACCAGTGTAAGCATAAAGAATCTTTTAATTGTCGTATAACTATCCTGGGTGATCAGGTTTCCGTTTGAATTTCGGCTAAAACCGGAATTTTGATTTAGTATATCATTACAGATCAGCGTAAGTTTAAACTTTTCTTCCTTATCAAATGCTTTTACTATCCAGGCATTTATCAGGAATTTTGAATAATCCTGGTTAAATGTTTGTGTTTTTGAGTTGTATTGATAATTGGCGTCTGAAGCGATTGAAAGGTGCCAGGGTAGAAAGACCTGGAAACCGCTATTGCCATTCCACCCGTGCCCGTTATTGTTAAGATTCCGTTGCAGGGATGATCCGCCATAGGTTAAACTTGGCCCGAAGGAAAAATTAAAGCTATATTTTTTTTGTACATATTTTTGGATTTGCAGGCCTCCGGCATAGGTATTTGACGTGATGGTATTGTTTTCGCCATTTAAAATGTTATAGTTTTTATTTCCATTAGCGTTAAGATTGAAACCCAAATTAACTCCGGTACCTGGCAACTTGCGTCCAAAATAAACGCCGGCATAATAATTATAAGGCATCTTATTAAGGTTTACATATTTCGTGACACTTTTACCCGCAGTATCTGTAACGGTACTATTTGCTATCGGATTTGATGTAAATGAATAATTGCTGTAAATACTTAAAAATTCATCGCTTAAAACCTTATACGAATAATAGTTTAAGCGTAAAATATTCGTAAAAGAAGGTGTTAAGGTGGGATTTCCGACTATTACGTTTAATGGATCTGTATTAACCAATACGGGCTGTATCTCGTCAACAGTCGGTTGTGTGGTTTTGCCCGAATAATTAAAGTTAAAATTTGACTGTTGGGAAAATTTATATTGATAGCTTGCCTGGGGCGCCCAGTTAATAAAATTCCGTTTAAACGCATTGCCCGTATATTCATTTATCTGCTTAAAGGATACATCACTTACCCGTGTGCCAAAATTGATGACAGTTTTACTTTTTTGATAGTTTAAAATCGCACCGGCCTGGTTGGATAGCTGGTTTAACTTATAATTATTGCTGTAGATACTGTCAAATAAGGTATAAGAGCCATTGGGGGCTTTGTTAAATGATTTTCTGTCGGTGCTGCTGTTGTCAATGCCTAAGCCGTAGCTCAAAACAAGTGAAACTGTTTTTGATAAAGGTTCTGTGTAGGTCATAACACTGCTCAAAGCAGAACTTTTAATTAAATTTGTTTTGTACTGATCTACCACCTGGCTGCTATCCTTTACGCCAATGGTGTTAAAATAATCAATATTCGTTTTCAAATTTCCCTTTGCCTGGCTTTCATTATAGGCTTCTCTTATATTCCACGAGAAAGTTCTGCCTTTCTTCTTAAGCTTTTTGGTATAAAACGCACTCGCATCAAATATTTTTGCATCTACCTGGTTTATGATATTTCGGTCACTATTGGTTTGTAATATACCATTGGACCGGGAATTTGAGAGGTAATTATCATTTATTTGGCTACGCTTGGCGGTACCGTCAACCATTATTTTTAAGTTTGATGTAGTATCCAGCTTTACCTGGTAAGTAAGGTCTAATTTGTTTCTAAACACGTAATTATGATAGGTTTGATCAGAGTTGGTATTAATAATCGCTCCCGAAGGCAAATCTTTTTGTGATATGGTATTGTCGGTCCCGTCAACCGTTAATGTTCCTATTTTATAGTTTGTATTGATCGACTCTTTATCATTATTAAATTTACTGTCGTAATGTACGCCGCTATTCGCAGCAATAGGAATACCTTTCCCACTATAATCTCCGTTAAACGATTCCAGGTCATCGCGGTTGCTGCCATTGAACATTAGTGCGCCATCATCCATCACAGTTACATTATCCGATGAGCCATACTTTTGGTTATCCTGCCAGTTTAATCCCGTTTTTCCGTCGTTGCTTATGGTGGTGTAAGCAGAAAATTTTTGCTTTGCCTTAAACATGTTAAACAAAAGCTGTGCCTGGTAATAGTTATCAGTACCGTAGCCAACATCAGCCTTTCCAAAATAGCCGTTTTTCTTGTCTTCTTTTAGCTTGATATTAATGGTCTTTGTTTTTTGGCCATCGTCAATACCTGTAAAGGTAGCCTGGTCGCTTTTCTTATCATAAAGCTGCACTTTATCAACCATATCGCCTCTTATGTTTTTGGTAACAAGTGTAGGGTCATCGCCAAAAAACTCTTCTCCGTCAACCAATACCTTAGTTACGGTTTGACCTTGTGCAGTTATTTTTCCATCCTTATCCACTTGTATTCCGGGTAATTGCTTAAGCAGATCTTCCACTTTCGAATTTGGCTGTATGGTAAAAGCTGCTGCATTAAATTCTGTTGTATCGCCCTTTATTTTTATAGCGGCCCTGGTACCTTTAACAATGACATCTGCTAATAGCCTGCTCTTAAGTATCATGTTCAACTTACTAAAATCATAGCTGGTTTTGGTTGAATCCAAATTAAATGACTCTACATAATCAGCATACCCGGGGTAGGTTACCAATAAAATAAATTTGCCTTTGCCCAGGTTGCCGATATTAAAACTGCCGTTAACACCGGCCCTCGTAAACGCACGTAATATGGAATCCTTAGCGTTCAATATACAGATAGAAGTGTTTACTAATTTAGTGTTTGAAGCCGTATCCTGGATGGTTCCTTTAACAGTGTAAGAATTTTGTGCTTTTAAGGTGAGTGCAAAAAAAGAAGTAAAAATGACTAGTAAAATTGTGGATTTCATGCCTAAGGTTTATGAACCCAAGATATAACTAAATTTTTAGTAATCAAAATGGTTGTAAAAAATTAACAAATATTAACAATTATTGAACGGAAGAGAATGTGCTGAATATGAGTTCAATTGGGTCTGATATGTTTTCTTGATGATAGAAAATTTTATCTGACGAGTAAATTTTTGAATGACAAGCTATCGCCTTTAAAAACGTCAAAGTCTACAACATGGTTAATGCCATTAACTTTTGCTTTGTCAGAGTGTTGCCAAAACTTCCAGTCGGCCTCCTTACTTAAAGTTAGTTCCGCCTGGTAATAATGCGCTATCCACAGCGGATAATTATCAAAATAACCGGCTAAATTATCCTGGTAAAATTGCAAGCCTGAATAAATGATCGGCTTCGATTTGGTTTTAGCCTCAACTTCTTTTAAGAAAGCCGTCACCTCCTGCCGCATCTTCACAGGGGTAATGCCGTCTAACCGTTCAACATCCAGCACCATTGGCAGGTCACCTTTTTCGGTTTTTACGTTTTGTAAAAAAAATCGCGCCTGCCATTTTCCGCTGAATTTAGGTCTGAAATAGTGGTAAGCACCACAGATAATGCCAGCTTTGGGGCACTCCCGCCAATTGCGCTGAAAGTAAGGATCTACCAGCAATATACCTTCTGTTGCTTTGATAAACGCAAAGCTGATATGCACACTGTCTTCGTGCATACTCTTTACTTTTTGCCAGTCAATTTTTCCCTGGTAGGATGAAACATCAATGCCATGGATAGAATATTTATCTGGAATAGGAATGTTAAAATTTTTATAAGTATGGTAATGCGGGTTACCGCCAAAATCTCTTATCCAGCGCCAGGTTGATGTAAATCCTTTAATAACATAGCCGTAATAAAATGGCGAAAGCAGTATCAGTACAATTCCGGCTAAAGCCAGTTTCAGATAAAGTGAATATCGGTTGGTGCTTTTTCTTTTTGCTGCAGGTTTTTTCTTTACAGGTTTTTTTTTGACTGGAATGGTTTTTTTTGGCAGCGATGTCACAAGTGCAAAAATACAAAAAGTGTTTAGGTATCGGGATAATTTATACGCTTTGTATAAACTATATGCGGAAACTGATTGGCATATTTTTATATCAAAACATTTAACTAAAAAATATTATGATACTTGTAAAAGGGGATATGCCGCACAGAGTGCTGAAATAGATTTGGCACCATAGGATTTTGAAAGACGTGAAGCGGGCCGGTATTGTACTCATTATTTAAACCATGGATATCTTATAGATACCCATGGTTTTTATTTAAAGCTATATGGTTTGATCTGAATTTGCTATCAATTACTTTTTTTGAGCTATTTTAATTGCTCTTATAAATCGAACCATTTTTCCGATATTATTACTGATTCCGATATCAGGAGTTTTCACAGGCTTTCCAACTGTGTCCAGTAAAAATGAAAAATCTGTACCAAGGCCCGTTTGCGCTACACCGTGGCAGCCCTGGCAGCCGCCCATGCTATAAAATTTGCCATGATATAGCAAATTGGTGCCATGATCATGAGGTTGTCCTATTCCGCTTCCGTTAAAGTGACTAAGCGTAGAATCAGATTCAACAACATAATTTGACAGGAAAAAATTAGTAGCGGTAGCAGTACTGTCATTAGTAGGCTTGGCCTGTACGCCCACCAGCCTGTAATTACGCCATATGGAGTTATGGGCAAGTTTGTTATGCACATAGTTTGTCGAGGCTTCGGTAACTGATCGGATGGGGTCGCGTGTTGGTGTGCGCAGCTTGCCATATTCATTTCCATTTGTGTCTAATAAAACGTAACCCATGCTATCACGCTGTACATCCACGTGTTCAAAAGTTGCAAATATAAAATCGGGATAATTCTTTGTTTTATGAATGATATGCAAAGCGATTAATCCATAGGTTGTGTTGTTATAAATGATTGATCCATCTGCAGCTTTTGTATAATAAATAACATTACGGGTAAAAAATTTGCTGGCTGTATCTTTCGGGGTTAACCTGCGCCAGGCAGCTTTAATTTCCATGGTACCGGTGTTTTTTCCACTACCGCAAGGCAGGCATATCACCTTGGCAGCCACAGGGCAGCCGCAAGTGCTATTATCATTTGCAATTTGGCTGCTATTTGGATAATAGGCGTGTAAACTGTCAATGTTGTGTTTGGTATTTATTGTTGCCTGTAGCAAACTTGCTTTTGTAGGATAATTATTAAGCACATAATTGTATTCCTCACTGTTTACTTTGGCTTCATAAAGCACCTGGTATTGTTTCTGATATAGATTTACGTGCGCATACATATCGCAAGAGCCTATTTCATTATTTTCATCCAGGTTATCGAATAGGGTAAAGCTGGTAGTTGCACTTGCCGGTTTTAACACATCGCCAAAGCTATAATGCGGCGGCGTATTAAAAGGTAGCATTTTATCACTATACGGGCGCAATTCAGTTCTGTGCGCATAGGTTTCCCATACATCCAGGTCAGGATAGGCAGCAGAGGTATCTTTGTATGACCACGTAGTATCGGGATAATCTCTTTTTCCGTTCAAACTAAACGACGAGCGCCAGTTAAGCGCCAAAAATTCTTCCCACGCAAACTCCGACAGCTTTTTTGCATCGGCGCCGGTATCGAGGTCGGTTGGCGGAAACGGGTTAAAGTTAATGGTAAAGCTGGTGTCGGTTAACGCGCTTGCATCGGTCGTTTTTGCTGCATTTTTGCATTTGAGCAGCAGAATGGAGATCAAGCATAAAATTACGAAAGGTAACAGGGTCTTTTTCATGTGATTGATTAGGTTAGGAATAATGTATTGTTGTGGTTAAGATTAAATTAAGTATTATAATAGGGTGGTAATATGGTGAATGGAGGGAGTGGAGCGTCCCTGTTGTAAACCATTATATCTGCTACCAGCTGCGCCGCAACAGAACCTTCCCGTGTTTCAATCAGGTGCAGTGCGCCGTCTATTCCTGAGGTAATCCCACCGGTGGTTACAATACAAACGCCATTTATATCGGAGTCATCTTCCACAAATCTTACATTTTTAACAATGTCAATAGCAGGGTATTGATTATGAAGATCACCTATTGAAAGGTAATGGGTAGTTGCCCTTTTACCATTAAGAAGGCCTGTTTTGGCTAAAATAAAAGCGCCGATACAAACAGACATAATAATCCTTTTTTCTGCCCCCATTTTCGTGATCCAACTTATGATGCCTGGATCCACCTCCTGGTTTATAATGCCGGGTATAACAATTATATCCGGCATTGGGCAATTATCAATTGTGTATTGAGGTACTATAGATACTATATCGTCCTCGCTAAGGATAATGCCGCAGGTTGCAGCTACGGTATAAACATGGTACAACGTATTATTATACCTGTTTGCATGAAGAAAAACATCAACAGGCCCGTTCATATCCACCAGTTCAACACCATGATAAACTAACACAGCAACGTTAACTTGAGGATCCGCTTTCATAAGACTTAGAAAATAAGGTAAGGTTATAGCAAAAGTAATTTATGATTCAGTTTAGGAGAGCGGGTAACAATTTATATTTCTTTCAGCCGTATCGCTCATTAGGCTATTCAAATTTAAGTTTTAAAAGTTGAAATCCAGCATAGTTAAATAACCTTTTTTTTACCGTTATTTAACCCTGTTTTTTATGTTAATTTTTAATTATCAGAAAGTTACGATGGTAAACATGGGTAAATTGAGTCGGCAATGTCCAATAAACAAAAACAGCCCAATGTTTTTTAACAAGGGCCGTTTTTATTTAGAAATTTGTTGTAAGGCGTCTTTTTGAAAGCCGTTCACTTAACTTTTTATTAAATCACGGTACCATTTGGAATAACCGCTCTCTTTTTTACGATCACTATCCCATCTTGCACCACATAAGAGCCGTAATCGCCGTTTTCAAGTTTTTCTCCGCAATTGATTTTTACATCATCACCTATGTAGGTGTTTTTATCAATAATTGCATTTTTAATACAGCACCTGTCGCCTATACCCATAATCGGTGATTGGCTTAAATGAGATTCTTCAATTTGTTCAAGGGTTTGATAGTTATCGCTGCCCATAACATAGCAGTTTTCGATGATAGAATCGTAACCTATGCGTGTGCGGATACCTATTATCGAACGTTTGATCAAACTTGCATTTATGATGCATCCATCTGCAATTATGGCCTTATCAAGATGTGTTCCCGACATTTTAGAGGGTGGCAGCATCCGGGCTCTGGTATAGATAGGGTGTTTGTCGAACAGGTTAAAGTGGGGGATATCGTCGGTTAAGCCAAGGTTGGCATCAAAAAAAGAAGGGATGGTACCAATATCTGTCCAGTAACCTTCATATTGATAGCTGATAACCTTATGTGTGCCAATTGATTGCGGAATAATCTCCTTGCCAAAGTCAGTTCGTTCGTTTCCCTGTAGCAGTTCATATAAAAGCTTACGGTTAAATATATAAATACCCATAGAGGCTAAATATAACCGGCCTTCAGCCTCCATTTGGGGGCTCACTTCTGAGGTCCAATTTTCGAAACCGCTTTTAGGTTTTTCAATAAATGAAGTCACCAGGTTATTTTCGTCTGTTTTTAATATACCGAAACCGGGCACGTCATTAACATGTACTGGAATTGTTGCGATAGATATCTCGGCATTCGATTCGATATGCTGCTCTATCATTACTTCAAAATCCATTTGGTAAAGTTGGTCACCCGACAGGATAAGCACATATTCAAACTCGTGCACAGCAAGGTGGTGCAGGCTTTGTCTAACCGCATCCGCCGTCCCCTGGAACCAGGCTACGCTGGATGGGGTTTGCTCTGCGGCAAGGATATCCACAAATGCCTCACTGAAACTACTAAAATGGTAAGTGTTTTTAATGTGCTTATTTAAGGAGGCCGAGTTAAATTGCGTGAGCACATAAATTCTGTGAATACCTGAATTAATGCAGTTTGAAATAGGAATATCCACCAGCCGGTATTTGCCCGCAATAGGTACGGCAGGCTTTGAACGTGTTGCGGTTAACGGCGACAACCGGCTTCCCTGGCCGCCGCCAAGTACGATGCAAATTACTTTTGAGGTCATATTATTGGATTTAAACTTTTGTACAAATCAATATATTCAGCTGCCGAACGATCCCATGAGAAATCGAGCGTCATCATTATCTTTCGTAACGTTTGCAGATGTTTAGTATTCCCAAACAACACCAGGGCACGGTTAACTGCTCCGCAAATGTCTTCAATACTGGCATTATTATATCTTATGCCATAACCGCCTTCATCGCCAAAGTCAATTACTGTATCTTTTAAACCGCCGGTGCTTCTAACCATTGGCATAGTTCCGTAACGAAGGGCATATAATTGGTTAAGGCCGCAGGGTTCAACACGGGAAGGCATCAGCAAAAAGTCAGATCCAGCATAAATCAAATGTGCCAGGGCTTCGTTATATCCTATAAAAACATTGCATTGCCCCGGATAATTGTTCTTTAGCTCCAATAGTTCCATTTCCGTTTCTTTATCGCCCGTAC
This sequence comes from Mucilaginibacter sp., assembly GCA_029237615.1. Lineage (GTDB taxonomy): Bacteria > Bacteroidota > Bacteroidia > Sphingobacteriales > Sphingobacteriaceae > Mucilaginibacter. The sequence goes on along the minus strand of JAQNCM010000341.1, from coordinate 4,554 downwards.
CTAATATTAAAAAATTAAGTTTCCCCGGATGGTCATTAATACTTTGCTCCATGGCAGCAGCCAGCATATCAGCTCCCTTTTCAACTACGAGGCGGCCTATAAATGAAATCAGCGGAATTTCAGGCGACAGGCTGAATCTGGTGCATAAAGCCTCTTTGTTTGCCTGCTTACCCTTTGTAATTTGCTTTACCGAAAATTTGCTTGTGATCATCGGATCTTTTTCAGGGTTCCAAACATCCGTATCGATCCCGTTAATTATGCCTGATCCTTTGGTCCTTTCAATATAAAACAAGTATTCAAGCCCATTCGAACTTACGGAAAGCTCCTGCAAATAACTCGGCGATACGGCAGTGTAGCGCCAGCAACATTTTACCGCACTTGCCAGCGGGTTTATTGCACCTGCCCAGTCGAGCAAGCCTATTGTGGAAAGATCAATTTCTGCCAGGTAAGAGAGTTTATCCCAGCCAAAAGCGCCGTGGTATTGTCCGTTGTGTATGGTAAAAACAGTAGGCGTATTTGCAAGCCGGGTATAAAGTTTGGAATGTTGTAACAAGAATGGAACCAAGCCCGAATGGTGATCGTGGCAGTGGATGATATCTGGTGATTGCTGTGAGTAACTAATCCAGTCTAAAAATGCCAGCTGGAAAGCGACAAATTGTTCTGTTTCGTCGGGATAGCTATAAACCTCTTCACGGTCTAACAGGCCGGGAATTTTAACCAGGTAGAGCTCGAAGCCCAGCTTATCCGTTTGTTCTTTTAATATTTCAAAATAAAGCCGCTTAGTCCCCAATAAGGTTGCGCCCCTGAAAACGGTGTCAAATACATTCTCCTGAACAAACTTGCGGTTATAATAGGGAATTACCACCGCTGCCTGCATACCTGCCATATTTTGATACTTTGGCAACGCACCAACAACATCAGCAAGCCCGCCAACCTTAGCAACAGGATAACACTCTGCACTTAAATGAAATACTTTCATAGGGGAATATAATGGCTCAATTTAAGCAAACAATTGTTTAAATATAGAACCCTTGCACTAACAATCTGTTTAAAAATTTAATTTTTATTAATTGTTTAGCGGTATTGGCAATTCATTTGTAAAATACAGGCTGTAAGGTTGTTTCTTTATAATAATGATATTTTTTTGGCGCTATTTAAAGTGATTTTTGATGAAATGATAATATTGGCGACCTTAATCGATACAAATCATATGGTTATTTAATTGAATAAACGGCTCAACTTAATCAACCTAATCTAACCCAATCAACCACTCACCAACCCTCAATGCGCTTCCAGCCAATTAAATCCTGTCCCAATTTCCACCATAATAGGAACGGTTGTTTTTATGGCATTTTTCATGTTTTCCATAATGATGGGTTTAACTGTTTCTACCTCATCATGGGGCACATCAAATACTAACTCATCATGTACCTGCATGGTCATGCGGGCATCCAGATTGTGGGCCTTAAACTCGCGGTGAATATTGATCATTGCAATTTTAATCATGTCCGCCGCTGAACCCTGAATCGGCGCATTAATGGCATTTCGCTCTGCAAATCCCCGCACCGTAGCATTGGCCGAATTAATATCCCGCAGGTACCGGCGCCTGCCCATTAAGGTACATACATAACCGTTTTTGCGGGCGAAATTCATGGTATCGCTCATGTAATTTTTGATACCTGGATATTGCGCAAAATAATTCTCTATTATCTCAGCAGCTTCTTTACGCGGTATCCCAAGGTTTTGTGAAAGCCCAAACGCCGACTGTCCGTAAATAATACCAAAGTTCACTGCCTTGGCATTGCGCCGCTGGTCGCTGGTAACGTTTTCCAAAGCCAGGCCATAAACATTTGCGGCGGTAGCGGTGTGGATATCGAGGTTTTTAACAAACGCATCCATCATATTGGGATCTTTACTGATCTCGGCAATGATGCGTAGCTCTATCTGTGAATAATCTGCAGAGACAATGGTATGTCCGGCATCGCGGGGAATAAATGCTTTTCTTACTTCACGGCCCCGTTCCGTACGGATTGGTATATTCTGCAGGTTAGGGTTTGTTGAGCTTAACCGGCCTGTCGCAGCTACCGCCTGGTTATAGGAGGTGTGCACGCGCCCGGTTTTTGGATTTACCATTTGCGGTAAGGCATCCACATAAGTGGATTTAAGTTTTTGCAATTGGCGGTAATCCAAAATATCGCGCACAATATCGCTTTTGGAGGCAAGCGAAAGCAACACATCCTCGCCGGTTTGGTATTGGCCTGTTTTGGTCTTTTTTGCTTTCGGATCAAGCATCAGTTTCTCAAAAAGTACTTCACCTAATTGTTTTGGCGATGCAATATTGAATCGTACGCCCGCTTTTTCAAAAACAGTTTTCTCCAATTTGGCGATGTCAGTCTCCAGTTCCTTCGAAAATTCTTTTAGTGTATCGTGGTCTATCTTTACTCCCTCATATTCAATATCAGCCAGTACGTAAATCAGCGGATGCTCAATCTCGTGGATCAGTTTTTCGCTTTCAACCTCTTTCAATTTAGGTTCAAAAACACCTTTCAGCTGCAGCGTGATATCAGCGTCTTCTGCGGCGTATTCTTTTATTTTTTCAATTTCCACATCGCGCATGTTGCCTTGGTTTTTACCTTTGGCACCAATAAGTTCTGTAATGGAAACCGGTTTGTAGCTCAGGTAATTTTCGGACAGGATATCCATATTATGGCGTGTATCCGGGTCAATTACGTAGTGCGCCATCATAGTATCAAACAGATTGCCCTTGACCTGTACGTCGTACCATTTCAACATTAAAATATCAAATTTCAGGTTTTGCCCAATTTTGCCAATAGCTGCATTTTCCATTACAGGTTTAAATTCCTGCACAATCGCTTTTACTTCTTCCTGGTTTTCAGGTACAGGTATATACCATGCCTCACCCGGTTTTACCGCAAACGACAGGCCTACCAGCTCACAATGGTTGGCATCGGTGCCGGTAGTTTCTGTATCAAAGCAAAAGCTCTTTTGTTGTTGAAGTATGGCTATCAGCTTTCCGCGTTTTTCGGGTGTGTCTGCTAAATGATATTCGTGGGGAACGGTGTTTATATTTTTTATGTCGACCTGTGCAGGCGGCTCATAAATGTCCTCCACATCAACCGTCATGGTAGTGCGTCCCTCAGCTACAGGGTTGCCAAACAAATCTGTTTGTATCGATACTGCCTTCGTTTCAGTGATGCTGAAGTCATCCCCGAACACACGCCTTCCCAACGTGCGGAATTCCAGCTCGGCAAAAAGCGGTTCTAAAAGGTCCTTGCTGGGTGCACATATTTCAAGTCCTGCTTCATCCAGTTCAACCGGGGCATTCAAATTGATGGTTGCCAGCTTTTTAGACAATAAGCCCTGTTCGGCAAATTGCTCCACGTTTTCGCGCTGCTTGCCTTTTAACTCGTGACTATGTTTAATGATCTCTTCTACAGATCCATATTGTTTAATCAATGCCTTGGCCGTTTTTTCGCCAATGCCGGGTATGCCGGGAATATTATCCACCGCATCGCCCCATAAGCCTAAAATATCGATCACCTGCTCTACACGTTCCACTTCCCATTTCTCCAGCACTTCCTTCACGCCCAGTATTTCCATATCATTGCCCATGCGGGCGGGCTTGTAAATGCGTATGTTCTCAGATACCAATTGTGCAAAATCCTTATCGGGTGTCATACAGTAGACCTGGTATCCTTTGGCTTCGGCTTTTTTTGCAAGGGTGCCGATAATATCATCCGCCTCGTAACCATCCGATGTTATGAGCGGGATATTAAATCCAAGCACCACTTTAAATATGTAGGGCAGTGCTGCGGACAAATCCTCCGGCATGGCTTCGCGATGAGCCTTATAAGCTTCGAAGTCGGTATGGCGTTCGGTAGGGGCGTCTGTATCAAATACAACGGCCATGTGCGTCGGCTTTTCCTTTCTTAATACCTCCAGCAATGTATTGGTAAATCCCATCACCGCAGACGTATTTAAACCAGCCGAAGTGAAACGAGGGTTTTTACTCAAAGCAAAATGCGCCCGGTAAATAAGGGCCATGCCATCCAAAAGAAATAATTTTTTCATGATATCGTCACTAATTGCACGAGTTTTACCGAATTACACGAATTCATTGGCAAGCGTCCGGGTGCAGGTGGTTAATGCAAAAATAGAATTAAAAGTTTCACTAACTGCACACAATTACACCGAATTACATACACCTTCCAATTCGTGTAATTCGGTTTTAATTCGATAAAATTCGTGGCAATTATTTAAAGCTGCAATCAGCGAGGTGATCATTCACCATACCGGTTGCCTGCATATGAGCATAACAAATAGTAGTCCCAAAAAACTTAAAGCCGCGTTTTTTCATGTCCTTGCTTATAGCATCAGATATTGGCGTGCTCGCCGGGATACTGCCGGGCTGATTGACAATGGGTTTACCATCCGGCATAAAGCTGTACAGGTACTTATCAAACGAGCCAAACTCCTTTTGTACCTCCATAAACAGCTTTGCATTATTTATGGCTGATAAAACCTTTAACCGGT
>JAQNCM010000589.1 GCA_029237615.1 Mucilaginibacter sp. | reverse complement strand
CCTATCTAAATACAAAGGAACGGTGGCAGTGAAGATCCTTGTGACCGGCGGAGCGGGCTTCATCGGCGCGCATCTCGTACATGCCCTTGCGCAAGGCGATGATGAGATCGTGGTGCTCGACAACCTTCGCCGTGGCCGGCGCGAGAAGCTAGAAGCGCTCGAGCAGTCCGGCCAGGTCCGGTTCATCGAGGGTGACCTGCGTGATAGCGATGCCGTCCGAGACGCCATGCAGGGGGTCCAGCGCGTCTTCCACCTGGCCGCCCAGAGCAACGTGCTCGGCGCCGTAAGCGACATGGATTACTCATTCACCACCAACGTGGTCGGTACCTACAACGTGTTACAGGCCGCGCAAGCCGCCGGCGTCGAGCGCCTGGTCTTCACCTCATCGCGCGAGGCGTATGGCGAGGTAGATCGCGTACCGGTCGCCGAGGACCGTCTCCTGGCCCCGAAAAACGCCTACGGAGCCAGTAAAGCGGCAGGCGAACATTATTGCAGGGCAGTACAGAACACCTTTGGACTTGATGTGAGCGTGCTGCGCCTGGCGAACGTCTACGGAGAAGGCGACAAAGACCGCGTCATTCCAATCTGGCTAGATCGCGCGCATCGTGGCGAGGACCTGGAACTGTATGGCGGAGACCAGGTAATCGACTTCGTGACGGTTGGCCTGGTCGTAGCGGCGCTGCGCCGCGCGGCGGATCTATCCCTCAATGGACAGCCGATAAACGTTGGCAGCGGGATCGGCACGACCCTCAAGAGCCTTGCCACGCGCGTCCAGGCGCTGCCGGGCGCAAACGTCGGACTGCGCTTGCTGCCGGCCCGCTCCGTCGAGGTCACCCACTTCGTGGCCGACGTGACGCGTATGCGGACCGTGCTCGGGCTCGAGCCACCGGGTGATCCGCTGAGCGAGCTATCAGCTTTGTGGGTCGCCGAACGCGGATAGGGCGAGGAGCGAGTTTGCCAGGCCGTCTGCAGGCAAGATTCAGCGCGGGGAGGTCCTTGGTGGGCTTATCCACGACTATGAGCGTCAGAGTGCCTGATGCTCGGGTTTCAGCACGCTGCACGCGGCTGGGCGGACGCAGAATTATACTTTATGGCCATGCCCCGTGCACCGGCCCTTGATTCAACGGCGCCACAGAAGGCCCCCTGCCCGATCTTTGCCAGCCCTCCGGCGCCAAGCCAAGTAGCTGGCCGGAAAATGAGCGATGGGGTACCGGGATTGGGCGTGGCCCAAACACGTCGGGCCGTTTCTGTATTTGACAACTTAGCAATCGGGCCCATCGGAAGCTATGAGAATTCCTCCTCCCACGCCTTTATTGCCTCATCAAGCGAGTCAAACGATGCGGAGCACTCACTCGGCTCCGTTTCGATGAATAGTTCCAGAAACTGTTCCTCGAACTGCCGCACTTGCTTCTCATCGACGGGTAGGCGATAGTAATCCTCACTTTGAATAGCGTACTTACCTGTTTTCAAATTACGAAAGCAGTTAAACCGAACGGCCGTACCGTCGTTAATATGCTTCCAAACAATGATTTCCTGGTAGTAGTGTTCCATTACCGTCCTCAATTGACAGGTGTCCAACAACCTTCGCTTCGTACAACAGCCTCTTGCGGCGCACCATCACCGTTGGCAGCCACCGAGACAGGGACTGCAGTTTCCTTACGGCGAGCGCTTTTCTGGTTCCTTCTTCACGGCGTTGGCTTCTCCGTCTGAATTTGCAGGCGCGGCGTCTGGGCGAGCAGACTCATCGTCCGATTCCGTGGTTGCCGTTGGCCCCGTCGCCTGATTCGCGTGCGCGTCCGCGTGGTCAGCCGGCAGTAGGCGGGATAAGAGGGAAAAGGCAACAGTGTGATGGTCTTGTGCCCCGAGCAACTCCCAGGAGCGGGCCAATCCAATCGCATACATCCCGAGCAGCACTCCCAGCAACGAGGAGACGGCCGACGTATTCGTTGGGGTGTGAAGCAGTTGCAGCCCTAGCCAGAGTTCCGAGCCGTACACGCCGAGGCCTGCAAGAACCAAGACCAGGCTACGGATCACATACCTTGCGCGCTTCCAGGTGTGCACATGCCGCAGGTTCTCAAGTGTCTGCAGGAGGGTGAGGACACCTAGGATGACGCTCACCTGCCCGATATTGGCTTTCGGCGCCAACCCAACCAGCGAGACAAAGAAGACGTTGACCAGTGCCGTGAAAGCGCTCGTCGCCGCGGCTTGGCCTCTCGCTATCGCATGTGGCCCGAATACCTGCCCTGGTGCAATCGACACAGCGACGAAGAGGAGACCAATCAACGCCGCACTGGCACCGGTGCTCGCCACGAAGAAGGCGTTGAACGATTGAGGGACCAACCGCTCTCCTCCTTAACCACAAGTCACATGAAATACACGTATCGGATGGCCGCAAAGCGACAGGCCATAGTCCTCGTTTGGACATGGTAGCGCAGCCACTGCTGGTCGTCGCTGAATCAGTCGTTTTGAAGGAAGCCTGTCACTACACCGTCGTTATCCGCGGCACGTCGTAGGGCGCGGAAGATGTAGACGTGGATCATGTCGCGTCGATATCCGGCCGGCGCCCGCGCGCCATCTATCCGTGCGTGTGCCGCTGCGCTCGTCGCCGGGCCACCCGCGGGCGAGATTGAGCGCCGAAAAGTCCTCAGTAGGATCATCCACGACTATCAGCGTCAGGTTGTCCAAAGCTGGGGTTTCCGCACAGGACGCGTTGACGGTAGCGGATACAAGCGTGCCGTCCCCCGTTGTGGGCGTAGGCACGGGTCTGGCCGGTCGCCATGGTGCCGCCCAGCCGGTTGAGCGCACCAAAGCGGCAGTCGATGGCGCCATCGCTCGGTAGGTTGCCGACCACGTCGAACGCCCGGCTGTCACGGCAGGTCAGATCTGTGCGAAGGCGTAATGCAATTGCATGGTTGCCCGCCTGAGCGCAGTCGCCGTGGATCTGGCAGCTGTCGCGGCTTGCCCGTGAACGGCCATAGGTGAGATCCCGCGTACCAGTAGCGCGAAGGTGGCGATCCAAGCGGCTGTGGACTACTTCGCTATCCGGGTCACGTTAGACTCATCTTGAGCCTCATATCCGCTGCAGATACCCGCACGGTACATGCTCGACCAGCCAGACACCGTTATCGGAGAGATAGAACAGGTGGCCGTCCCGCACCATCGCCGCCGAGTGAATCGCGAACACGACCGGCCGGCCGTGCCGTGCTCCTACCGATCGTGCGGTCGCGACATCAGATGACAAATGCAGGTGCTGGCGGCTCATCTTGAGGATGCCGCGCTCCTGTATCGCCTGAACTGAGCGCTCGCCGGTGCCGTGGTAGAGCACGTCGGGCGGCACGCGTGGCGCCAGCTGAAGATCGACCTCGACGCTGTGTCCCTGGTTGGCGCGAATCAAGGTACCGGTCGCATCAAACGAGAACCTCTGCTTGCTGTTCGTCCGCACGACCTCTTCAAGTTCGTCGGGACTGACGGGAAGCCCGGCCCGCGCACAGGCGGTAAGCAAGTCGGTCACCGGGACCCATCCGCCCGGCGCGAGCACCAGACCCAGCCGCTCGGGCTGGTGGCGCAGATGCTTGCTCAGGAATTTACTGACGTGAACCAGCCGTTCTTCGCTCAACATATCCTCGGTCTCAGGTTAGTCGCACACGTGTATCAGGACGAGCCATCGAGTTCTCGGGACTGCCCCACGACACACATTGCACAGTTTGGCGCAATCCACTTGATAAAGTGCTTCGACTCTCGTTTCGATCTACATACTCTATTCAGTCCTCAACAGTAAGTGGCTGGCGAAGCGGGTCGTTTGAATCACAGATGCCACAAATGGGTGGGAGCGCACTTGAACTGTGATTGCAGCGCGAGTTGCCCGATCATCAGACGGTGATTGCCGATAGCGGATTGATATCGCCTATATGGAAGGTAGCGCCGAAGTTCGTGGCTGGCGAAGCAGGTCCGTTGAATCACAGATGTCGCAGAATGCACAGATG
>JAQNCM010000328.1 GCA_029237615.1 Mucilaginibacter sp. | reverse complement strand
TGTTCCTGCTGCGGATCAGGGCTGCGATCCGCCCTGCTACTGCTTTCGATGCTTCCTGCTGATTGTCATACACCGTTACCGGCAGCTTCTCGTAACGGGTCTCTTCTAGTAAATTTAATCGGGCCATGTTAGCTTTGTTGTGACATATGAAAGTCTGAAGTTTGGAGTCTAAAGTCGGAAGTTAAAAATCTGAAACAGTATCTAAGTAAGATTTAAGATACTAACGACTAACTGTATACTTCAATAATTGGGCAAAACAAATATATCAGATATGTTCAGATTGCAGTTATTATTTTTTTGGGATTTTGCACATCCCATCCAAATACCTAATTTAAGCGCATATTAGCCATGAATCAAAACCTGCAAAAGCTTTTCAATATCGCCAAAAAAAGAGCAAAAATTGGCCTGGGTTTAATGTCTGGTACTTCGCTTGACGGACTTGACATTGCGCTGTGCAGGTTTACCGGCAGCGGCTTACAAACCCAATTCAACCTGCTAAAATTTATAACTATTCCTTACCAGGAAGCTTTTAAGAAAGAAATACAACAGGTATTTGCATGCAAAGAGGCTAGTCTTGAAAAAGTTTGCCTATTAAATGAATACATCGGAAATTTTCATGGTGAATTGGTTTTGCAGGCGCTTGCCGGGTGGAAACTTAAGCCGGAGAATATTGATTTTATAGCAAGTCATGGCCAAACTATTTATCACGCTCCTCAACGCTTACATCAGCAACCCGGTTACTCAAATGCCACCCTACAAATAGGGGACGGCGATCACCTTGCAGTAAAAACAGGAATTTTAACCATCAGTGATTTCCGCCAAAAGCATGTGGCGGCAGGAGGCGAGGGTGCGCCACTGGCTTTATATGGTGATGTGATATTGGGCAGTAAGGCAGGCGAAAACAGAATATTGCTCAATATCGGCGGTATTGCAAACCTCACTTATTTACCTGCGAATGGTGATTACACTCATATTATATGTACCGACATTGGGCCGGGCAATACCTTAATTGATGCCGCCTGCCGTAAATATTTTAACAAACCTTTCGACAAAAACTCGGAAATTGCCCTGGCGGGCAGTATCAATGAATTTTTGATAAGCGCTTTACTTGACCACCCGTTCTTTACAGAACAGTTACCAAAAACTACCGGTACTGAATTGTTTAACTTAACCTATCTTGAAAATGCACAAAAAAGATCAAACACTTTACACATCGGCCATCAGGATATTATTTGTACGTTAAGTGCGTTCACTGCCAAATCCATTGTTGGTTTTATAACTGCCAATATCAAGGCGAAGGATATCAAAATATTTGCTAGCGGCGGCGGCACAAAAAATATTTATATTCTCAAGTATTTAAGAAAAGCGCTGCCCGATGCAATAATTACAAACACCGGGGATCTTGGGATTGATCCGGATGCTAAGGAGGCCATACTGTTTGCACTGCTGGGAAATGAAGCGTTATGTGGTGAGCCGATAAAAATTGGAAATAACCCGGATGTATTGATGGGTAAATTCAGCTTTCCGCTATAATCATGCCTATTAATCATCTTTCAATACACTATCCACCCAGCCTTTACCCCAATTGTTCACCTCTTCAGCATTCCATAACGATGGATAAAAGATTCTTTTCTGAAAGCGCGGTGGCAGATACTTTTGCCAGTTAGTGCCGCCGGTAGCTTTAATTTCTTCGGGTTCGCGGTTCAGGTAGCGCACCGCAGATTTATAATGAGAAAGCGGCCAATTCACGTTCACATTTATATCAAGCTGCCTGAGCTCATTTTCGAGTTCGGAAGTAGCCTGTGAATTATTTTTAAGCTGCGTGTATAACGCATTAAAATTATGGGTCACATTGGCATTGGCCAACCCGATAAATGTTTTGGCATATTTTTTTTCGAACTGTTTAAGCGTCAAAGTTTTTTTACCGGTGGACAGTTCTGTGGCGCCGAATTTCCAATACAGGAATTCAAATTGCTGTTCTATGTTTGCATTTCTCAGCTCCTCACGTTTGTCTATGGCAACCAGGTTAATGAAATCTGTGGCGTATATTTCTATCATCCGGTATTGGCCAGACTGAAAACCGCTTGCCGGCAGCAACGACATCCGGAACTTTAAAAATTGTTCTTTCTCCATCCCGTCAACCATAATCTCAAACGATTGGGTAAGCGCTTCAAAATACCGGTTAATACGTTTTAAACGGGCCGTAAAAAAGGCTGCGTTTAATGGTTGCGCGGCAGTTATTTGCTCGCATTCGTGCAGCGCAAGTTTAAAATACAGCTCGGTGATCTGGTGATAGATGATAAATATCTTCTCGTCCGGAAAAGGCGTTTTAGGGCTTTGCAGGCTCAATAGGGTATCTAAGTGGATATAATCCCAATAGGTCAAAAAATCAGCATGCAGCAAACCATCCAGGTAGGAAGTCATATCCTGTCCCATGGCCTCGTACTTTTCTTGTAACCGTGAAAGGCGCTCTTCTATTTCGGGTGAGAAATACATGTTCAAAGGTATAAAGTTTTGTTGTTATCGAATCGGGCTTCGTTGTAAGTATATACGTGCTTTTTGTACACCTACCTAAAAATGTGAGTATACCCAACGTTTATAATTTTTTAAGCGATGATGCAATAAAACAGTAATATGAATTATCCTAAAACTAAAAAAATGAAAAACTCAATTTATGGCTTTCTTGTGCTTCTTTTTTCAATCGTAATAATATCCGCCTGTAACAAATTTGGCGATCTAACCGGCAAAACGGGGCAATTGGTTGCGACCAGTTACAAAGTGAAAATAAACGAACCCGATTCGCTTTTGTTGGTTGGCGCACAAGCAACTGATTCCATAAAATGGAGTGTGAGCCCGGCCGGATACGATTCGCTGGTAATTAAAAAAAATGCAGCTGTAGTTGTATTTAAAAAAGCAGGTTATTACCAGGTTAAAGTAACCGATAACGGAGGCCTCCCGGCTACCGCTTCCATAACGGTTTCAGATTCGGTTTACCATAAGCCGGTAACGTATACCACTTCGCCGCTTACGGGCGATCAGATCACCCTGGTGCCTTATTATCATAACAGTGCAGATTCCAGCTATATTTCTTTGGTTGCACAAACAAAGAATTATTATTGCGGCATAAGCCGGCTTGTGGTTGCTGACAGTGTTATTAATGGTAAATACGGTATAAATTTCGTGAAAGTTGTGCAGCCATCCCCCTGCGTTATTGGCAATAGCCCCATATCGGCGGATATTAATTTCACACAAAATCAACCCGGGCACCTGGCTAATGGTACGTTCCCGCTTTCGGTCACTTTAAACGGAACTACATATACTGGAAATATTATAGTAGCAACATCAACAATCAGCTTTAACTGGAATTACACTTCGGGTGTTTTAATTGCACGTAAACAAATCAACAGGTAACGAAGGTTTTAAATGTTTTCAGGGAGCAGTTGACCAGGGCTGATTGCTCCCGTTAATGTTGTGTGCTTTTAATGAGAAAAAATATTTTGATTTTAACCCAACGTTTATTGGTCAGCTTTCGAAGAGTTTTTCTAAGTTACATCAGGAATGAATTTTTGAATGAATGTTTCTAAAAAGCAGGTAGAAAAGCTGGTTAAAGGATGTGTAAATAATAACCGCCAGGATCAGGAAGCCTTGTATAAGCTATTTCATGCAGATATGTTACGGGTTTGCCGTAACTACTTACCTGATAAGGAACTCGCCAAAGAGGCTTTTAATATGGGCTTTTTAAAAGTATTTCAGTCCATAAAAAATTTTGATGCAGCAGCGGGAGAGTTGGGGGGCTGGATAAGAAAGATAATGATCTATACCGCTATAGATCTTTGCCGTAAAGAATTGAAGTTTAATACCGTTGCAGCCGATGAACAGGAATGGGATGACACCTTCATTTCCCCATCGGTTTTAGAAAAGCTTTATTTTGAGGATATTTTAGAGAATATCCGGACACTGCCCTATGCAACACAAACGGTCTTTAATTTATCAGTATTGGATGGTTTTACACATAAAGAAATAAGCGAACAGTTAAATATAAGCGAGGGAACCTCGCGCTGGCATTTGTCCGAAGCAAAAAAGCAATTAAGAGCGCTGCTTGAAAACCAAGGGAAAAACATTGATCAGCCAAAGGAAAGGAGTACTGAAGCAAAATGAAAAAGTCATTGAACTACCTTAAGCTTTGGCAAAAAAAAAGGAATGAATTGCAGATAAACGATGATCCGCAAGCTGATTGGCTGCAAATGCGATCGCTTTTGGATCAGCATATGCCGGCAACAAATCATTCTGTTGGGAAAACACCCAAAGGGTTTAAAGGCTTAAAGTTACTGCCCAAATTGTTTATTGCCTTTGCGGCTGCGGCTATGGTATATACTGCTTCTCATGTGTTTTTATTTAAAAAACATCCACATCAAACCAAATATAAACTACATAAAAACACGTCAATTTTAGGCGACTCAGCTTTTACCGGTTCATCATCGGCAGCAAAAGAGTCAATTGCCTATACGGACAGCCTGATTATGCAAAGGCAAAGTGTAACAAGACAAAGTGATAGTTACACAAAACCCGGTTTAGCTAAAGCAACGGCTAAAATGCCAACCTCTGATACCACAGTAGGTAATCCACCAGTGGCATCACCAAAAAAAAGCAATTCGTCATTGTTGAGTACCGGAGCTAAAATAAGTGCAGAGAATAACCTAAACGCGCAAAACAAGACAAGCCAGCAAAATAAAACTCAAATGGCTTACAATAACCTACACAGTAATAAGGCATCTGTCGGTTTACTAGCGGCGAATAAAACGTATAACAGCATAGCATCATCAGCCCGGTACGGCCATGGAAACAGCTTAATACAACCGGGTGCAAATCGTCGTCGTAAATTTTATACTTCAACCAGGACAATCGGCCGAACTAAAATAGCTGGTCAGAAAATGACGGGTGGCAGCGATAATCAAAGAGCGATAATTTCAACCGACAGTAATAGCGATGATAATAATGCTGATGTGGTAATACCATCACCGCATATAAGTAATATCGCGTTATCAAATTCAATGAAGGTATTGGCGCAAAATAGCTTAAAAATAGCTTCACCCTCTTTGTTACCCGGAGGAAAGCCCGTGAAAAGTAAAACAGGGAAAAATGCACGGACAAAAAACACAAATCCATCAAATCTCGACTGGGGTATATTAATGGGTGTAAATTCGTCAGGAAGTTTCACCCCAGTGAAGCAAAACTCCAACTTTTACGGTAGCGCACCGGTTGACTTGTTTTTTGGATTGTTTGCATCCTATAAGTTGAATAATAACTGGGCTGTTAGTTCACAAGTGCGGCTTTTTAGTCCGCAAACTATTGCTACCACTTATTCACATGCAAATCAGAGTAAGATAGATTCGGGCCAGTCGTTAAAAATAACCTCTTCCCGGAAACAGTATGCCATCAGCGTTCCTATTTACTTACAGTATAAAGCAACCAGCAGCATAAGTTTTAAAGCAGGCCCTGTTATTAATATCCCGGTAAAACAAACGGGTGCAAACAGCGTGTTGCAGCCAGCCGGTATCCGGTCGGATAGCGCTTACTATTCAAAAATCACAGGCATTTTGAATGCGTCCCAATATGATCAAACTATTAATTTAGGTTTTTCCGGCGGGGCGGGCATTCAATTTAAACGGTGGGTTTTGGAAGCCACTTATTTAAAAAGTTTAAGTGGATATAAAGTGACATCTGGTTTGGGTACTTATAAATCCAATAATGGCACCCTCCAACTTTCAATTGGCTTTCAACTAAATAAACCGAAACTATAATATGGGGCATAGCGACAACGTTTATTATATACTTAAACAAAACGTCCTTTTTTAAGTTGTTCCTTATATTTATACCAAATCTTTTACTCATGATGATCAAGAAAATACTTATCGGCATTGACGACAGCAAGCATGCTGAAAACGCCGCGAAATATGGGTTTGATATTGCCCATAAATTTAACGCCGCAGTAGGTTTGGTAAATATTGTAGAGCCTGCTATGATGCCGCAGATGGCAGGAACTGCTGATCCGGTAATGGGTATGCCTATGCAGGGTACCGGTATTGAAAACATGGAAATACTGGATATTCAAAGAAATCAATCAGAAAATATTGTTGACAGCGCGATTAAAAAATTTGCCGGTGGAATGAAGGTAACTCACTTTACTGAATACGGGTCAACCGCTGATGGTATTATAACTTGCGCCAAAGAATTTGAGGCGGACCTGATAGTGATTGGCACGCATAGCCGCCACGGGTTAGACCGCCTGCTGATGGGAAGCGTTGCTGAACATGTTGTACGGCACTCGGAGGTGCCGGTATTGGTAGTGCCGATGAAGGAGAATAGTTAGTTTTAAGTGCATAGTTGATAGACCATAGTTGAAACGACATCAGAAAATTGCCTTTCCATAGACGATCGACTATTATCCATAGACTTCCTCAATATAGCAGCCTAAACTTAATTGTTTGTTCGATTGCTTTTAATTCGTTTAATACCTGGGCGTCATAACCTGTATTTACATCGGTGATAACATAGCCGATTTGTGCGTTGGTCACCAAGAATTCGCCCACTATATTAATATTATGACGGGCGAATACGTCATTTATTTTGGCCAGTATGCCCGGTACGTTTTTGTGGATATGAATTAGCCGGTGTGCGTTGTTTATACGCGGCGGCTGCAGATCAGGGAAATTACAGCTGGTATGTGTTTTACCCTCGTTCATAAAAGCCATCACCCGTTTTGGAATAAAATCGTCATTGCGGGGGTTATGCTTGGGATCGTCGAATATTATGACACCGTTTTCACAGGCTGTCTCAGCCAGCTTGCGGCTGTTTATTTTACCAAAAATGCCAATCACTTTTAGCCTGCCGGCATTTTGCACTTGGCCGGGTGTTGGCTGATGCTCTTCGTCACAAAATAATATTCCGGCCTCTTCCAGGTATTTTTCTTCAATTGCATCCCGCTGGCGGATGTTATATCCTTCTTTTCGCATTTGCGCCAGCGCATCTTCTTCCACATCGCCAACCACCAAACATTTTATGCGGTTTTTTGGGTAAGATATTGCTCTTGGCAGCTTATTTATATACAAAAACTCATCAAAGCTGGGGGTAATATGATCTGCCTTTTCGGCAACCGATTTTCTTTCAATGTTCTCTGTAAAAGCAAAAAACTTTTTGATCATTCCTGATTCCTTTAACTGGAAATCAGAATAACCATCGCCAATACCAAAGATCTCTCCGGGTAAATTCAGCTCCTTTAATAATTTAACCTTGCCACCCTCCTGCGAAAGAGGGTTATTACGGTCATATCCTATTATATTACCGTCTTCGTCAAACTCAAACGTATTTGCGTATATATTTTCTTTTTTTATATGGTATTCAGTTACCACCGGGGTAATAAATTCTTTAAAGCCGCCTGATACGATCAGCACTTCGTCGGCATGGTTTTTAAAAAAGATGGTATTCCGCGAAAATGAAGTGGAAACCTTTTTTTTTAAGTGCGTAATTAATTGTTTTAAATGCTCGCGGTTAGCCTGTAATAATTTAACCCTTGCTTCCAGGCTTTGGGTAAAAGACAACCTGCCCTCCATCGAGGCATTGGTAAGGTCTTCTATTTGTTTATAGATGTTTTCCCTGTCGGGATGATTTTTTAAGGAGATGCGGGCCAGTTCGTCCAAAGCCTCTACCTGTGTAAACGTACTGTCGAAGTCTATAATAAAGTATTGATCCATTTATTTTGGTGTGCAAATGTGCTTTTAAATGTGCAAATATGCGGATGTGCAAATGTGCAATTTTTGAATGATTTTTTGATGAATTGTTTATTAAGACGATAGGGTGGGTAGGATAAAGAAGTTTTTTCCTTTCGTAGAGGCGCAATACTTTGCGTCTCTGGCATTAGATGGGTTAAACTCTTTGTGTTTCGCATTCAGGTTAAAGACGCAAAGTATTGCGCCTCTACGAAGCTTGAAACGGAGACGAAGCGATTATCCTCATCTCCTTTGGAAAATAGTTATTGATCCGGTTGGGCAAAAGCTTGGCCCAACCCAAGGAATGTCCCTCATAGGTCATCAGGCTCCAGCCTTTTTCATTTACATTTATATCGATGTTTTCACGGCGCAGGTATTGTATGGCCTGGTTATAATCAAGTGGTGTTTGTAAAAACAGTTCTTTATTAACAAGGATGCTTAAGGCTAACTCATGGTCCGGTATCAGGTCGTTGCCCATCAATTTACCTATTCGCACCCCGGATTTTTTAATATATAAATGGCGCTGCAAGGTATCCAGGCTTTCTTTGTGCACTTTGTTTATAGCCAGCCAATCGTCATTAACTTTAAAAAAGTAAAAGTTTTCGCGCTTGATAATATATTCTTTAACCAATTCAATCTCTTTTAAGGCCAGTTTCTGCGGCCCCTTTGTTTTAAAGGAGGGTAACTGATCTGTTTGCCCTTTCTTTTTTAAGCAGGCTGCAAATAAGCCTTCGCCTTTTACCTTGCCGGGATAAAAACGGTAGCCCCATGCTTTTTGCTGGGTTGATTGCGTTTCTACAATTCCCCACTCCTTATATATAGGTATACGCAGGCTTTCCACTTCAAATTCGGTGCAAAGCCAGTCCAGTATATCTTCATTTTCCTGGTGCGAATAAGAGCAAGTGCTATATATAAGGTATCCACCCTCGTTTAATGCCGGGTAAATATCTGCAAGGATGCGCTCCTGCCGCTGGTGGCATAGGTTTACGTTTGTTTCTGACCATTCATTCATAGCCTGCAGATCTTTCCTGAACATGCCTGAGCCGGAACACGGTGCATCAACCAATATAATATCGAAAAAGCCGCTAAGCCTGCTGAAATCTTTTGGATCGTTATTGCTTACTATACTATTGGGTGTGCCCCAGCGGTTAAGGTTATCGCATAGCACCGGTACGCGCGTTTTTATAATTTCGTTGGACACTAATAAATCATCGCCGTTTATTGCCGAATTGATCAGCGTGCTTTTGCCGCCCGGCGCCGCGCATAGGTCCAATATTTTTATCGGGTCATGGTTATTTTGCCTGATGTGTTTTAATATATGATCGATAAACATAGACGATGCTTCCTGCACATAATAGCAGCCGGCATGAAAAAGCGGATCAAAAGTAAATGACGGACGCTCATTAAGATAATGCCCTTCTGCACACCACAGAACCTGACCGTCTGTTTTTAGTGCCGGTTTTTTAAAGGGATTTATTCTTAAAGAAGTAGGCGGCGCAATATTTTGGTGCGCATTTATAAAGTTCTCAACGTCAAAACCGGGTTCTTCGCTTAAAGAAGTCACGAAATTTTCAGGGAAATTGAATTCGTTCATATGATTTTCAAAGATACTAAATCTATAATTACGATGATTGAATGCCGGATAGTAAAGAAACGTGTCTTTTATAACTGTTAATTCACAGGCAGTTAGCCGGGCGGTTTTAGTTTTTTAAAAATTCATTTTGCAGACAGCCAAAATCTCTGAACATTTGTGACCGCTTTAGAAAAAAGGCGTTGTTTTTTGAAGAATTGGTAACTTAAAA
>JAQNCM010000531.1 GCA_029237615.1 Mucilaginibacter sp. | reverse complement strand
CGCGGCTGGGCACCACCCGTTCCTCTCACGCCCCGAGGAATTCGCGCAAAGCCTGGCCGCCACGATCGATCACAATTAGTCGCAAGACCGTCGGCTTCTGGTTCGTCGCCATTCCGGCACTCTTGGTCAGCCTGCCGCTCACAGCCGATTGTAGAACCATCTGTGAGGCTCGAGCCGCGGGGAAAGTAGGGCCGCCGAAGCGCGACGGTCACGTCCCTGTTATGGCCAGAAGGAGGGCCGTGTCAATGGCCATCGGTTTCTCCCCAACTACGGCCATCATTTCTCCCCACTGGTGGCCACTTTTTCTCCCCGCTGGTGGCCACGAATCTCCCCACCATCAGGTTTGCTGGTTTCCGGTGTTTAGCGCAGGGGCCGTACCCCCTTGCCGGCGGTCGCTTGCGCGAGCCGGTAGCTGTCTGAGCCGTCTGTGATGAGGACGTGCGCGTGGTGCAGCAGCCGGTCGACGGTCGCTGTCGCGAGCGTTTTGGGCATCAGCTCGTCGAACCCGGACGGGTGGATGTTCGAGCTGATCGCGATCGATCGTTTCTCATAGGCGGCGTCCACGACGCGGAACAGCGCTTCGGCCGCATCGGTGGAAACGGGCAAGAGGCCGACGTCGTCGATGATGATCAGGTCGGCGCGGATCAGCTTGCCGATCGCCTTGTTGACGGAGTCATCAGCGCGGTGGCGGTGCACGAGTTGCGCGAGCGTCTCGAGCGTGTGCCACGCGACGGTTTTGCCTTTGTCGATCGCTAGGTGGCCGAGCGCTTCGACGAAGTGGCTCTTCCCTGTCCCGGATGGCCCGCAGACACACAGCACCTCTGCTCGGCCGATCCACTCAAGCGTTCTGAGCGCTTGCTGGGTCTGGGTGGGGATCGCTGACTTGTCGGGTTCCCACGCGTCGAACGTTTTGCCGGCCGGGAGCCCGGAGGACCGGCGGCGCATCGACGTGGTCGCGTGGTCGCGGCCGGCGGCCTCCTCGGCGAGCAGCACCCTCAGCACCTCGGCGTGCTCCCAGCGTTGGCTGGCGGCGGTTGCGATCACTTCGGGGGCTGCGCGCCGGACATATGGCAGTCGCAAGCGCCGCAGCAGCGCTTCGAGCTCGTCGGGCAGCGGCGGTGGGGGTGGTGTGGTAACGGTCATCGTCCGAAGCCCTCCCAGCTGCGGGTCGAGCGCTGCAACGAGGACTCCTCGCTCACGCGGTTGGGGAACAGGATCAGCTCGCCTGCGGCCTGCTGGTGGGAGAGCACCTTCGCGAGGTCGCCGTCCTGAAACCGGCCAGCCCGCGCACACGTCTCAAGCGCCCGGTTCACATCGTCGCTGCCGTGGAGCTTTGCGAGATCGACCGCCTCGACTGTCTTGCGCCGCACCCGGTGCGCGCCGGCCGCAGCGGCCTTGATCAGCCACGCCTCAGCGGCCGGGCCGATCGCGAGGAACGCCTGCTCCTCGGCGTTGCGCGCCCGTGGGCGCCGCTCCAGCGCTCCCGGTGGCCGCGGCGGATAGTGCTGATCGTCGATCGCGGGACGGCCAGGCGTGGTCAGCCGGTGACGGGCGACTTCCCGCGGCCCGTGCGTCCCGTCGAGGTGGATCACCACCAGCTCCTCACCCTCGGCGCGGGCCCACACCCGCTCGTCGATCAGTCCGTGCGGGACCGAGTACATCGCGCCGCCAACGCTGATCGTCGATTGCCAGCTGACCTTGCGTGTCTCACCGAAGCACACCGTGTGCGGACGGCGTGGGAGCCGGTGCAATCGCTCATGCTCCTCGGCCAGCCTGAGGATCGGCGGTTCCTGCGTCGAGCGGTGCGGCCTGGTGTTCACGTCCGCCGTCCATTCCTCGCACGCCGCCTCTAACTCGCCGAAGCTCGCATACGCCGGCCGGAGGTTGTGATCGGTCGGGACCAGATCCGCCTTCGCGATCCGGACCGTTGCCTCCGAGCCGCCCTTGCTCTGCGGATCGGCCGGTACGCACGTCGTGATCGTCAACCCGTAATGCCTGGCAGCCGCAACGATCTGCGGGTTACGGACCGCGATCCCGCACACATGATCAAGGCTGACGGTCTTCTCGTTGTCGGTCAACGCGTAGGTTGGCGCCCCGTCAAACCGCCGCAGCGCCCGGTCCAGCCCCATCACCACCGACGGCAGCGTCTTGTCCCGCAGCGGCAGCACCACGCGGAACCGCGACCACGCCAACCACGCGCAGAACAACACCGTTGAGCGGCCGTCGACGACCGGCCCGTCGCCGTAATCCCACTGCATCCACAGGCCAGGCTCCGGGATCCACGGCCGCGTCCGCCGCCCGTGCTCCCGCCGCCACCGCCGCTTGGACTCAGCGACCCACCGCCTGGTCGTCCGCGCAGACCCGTCATACCCAAGCGCGACCAGCTTGCCGTGCGCGACGTCCGCGCGGATCTTCCCGTGCGAGCGCTCCACCAACTCCTCGATCTTCCCCGCGAAGTCGCCGACCGCCGGCTTGCGCCGCTCCGCTGCGGGCATCCCGCCGGCCTGCTCACGCACCGCGACCCAGTGCGCGACCGTCTTGTGATCACAGCCAGCCAGCACCGCCGCTCCGCGCAACGTGCCCGCCAAGTCATACGCCTCAAGGATCTCCATCACTTCCTCAGCTTTCTTCAACTCCGGCCTCCAACCAGCGTCTCGATACCGATGACGCGGATGGATAACCGACAGATCAGGACAAAAGCGTGGGGAGAAAAGATGGCCGCCCATGGGGAGAAATCGTGGCCATCAGTGGGGACTTTCGATGGCCGCCACCGGGGAGATTCTCATGGCCACCGTCAGCCTCGTGGTCAGCTTCGGTGATCACGCCGGCGGCAAGCCACTGATCGAGCTGAGATTTCAGGTCGGTGAAGTACCCGGTGCCGAGCAATAGTCCCGGTCGTATCCCGGTTCCCCGGCCGCCGCCTGGTGAATCACATGGCGGCCCGGGCACCGGGGGGGTGCCTTCTGGTAAAGCCGTAACGAGTTGCCGGCTGACATAAGCGGTCCATCCCGTGATGGCACCAGCGGGCGCCGCGTACTCAGCGTCAGGATCGACCAGCACTTGTCGGTAGCCGAGAAGCTCCTGAGTGTCCGGGTTGAAGACGAGTTCCTCGCGGAAATTACGTTCAACGCGGCCGATGCCGACCCCTGGCCGACCGAGTTGATCGGCGGCGCCGTCAAGGATCCAGGCGTCCGGAAGATCGGCAGCCAGATCAAAGAGGACCTGCCTCTGCCCGCTGGGCACGAGCGCCTCGCCGATCAATTGGTGGATGCCGTTGAGAGTTAGCTGGCGGCGGCTTCGGAGATAGCCTTCCAGCTCGGCGCGACCCGAGGGTAGGCGCGAGAGTTCTCTTCGCGGCCCGTGGAAGCAGCCGGCGGCATAGAGATCTAATGACGGTTCAATGGCTTCGCGTGCTGTGCGAGTCGGCATGCTCTCCCAGCGGAGCCGCTGCTGATCGGTAAAGAACAGCGATCGAATGTGCTGGGATCTGATCAGGCCGGACCCGTCGTCACCGAACCACGCCTCGCGTCGGGACTCGACCAGCCGATCGAAGACGTTGTTCCCGATCTCGCCGTAGCAGGCAAGGGAATCGATGTATT
>JAQNCM010000259.1 GCA_029237615.1 Mucilaginibacter sp. | reverse complement strand
ATGTTTGCTCTTCGTCGTTGTACTTATCCATTGCGGCCGAAAATATTTGCTTGAGTTTCGACATGTAATCAGCAATCGAATTATTTGAAAGAGGCTTACGCTTATAGGTTACCATGCTTGTATGGTTGCTCCGGGTTATCTCTCTTTTGCCCTGTAGATAGGCTGTAAGGTCGTTTAATAATTTTAGGCTCAATTGGTCAATTGGCAATGTATCCACACCTAAAAAGTCCTCTAAGGCATTTAAAATAATAGCCATCCTTTCGCCCCCTTTTTGAGCTTTGATATATTCCCGGCCAAATTTTATAAAGTCTATATCTTTCGATTCGGTGTCCTTTAGTAAAAAGTCTTTGATGCAATCTGCTGACCGGTTATTAATATCCGTCAATTTTAAAAGTTTGTCGCGGTAGCCAACAATAGTTTTATTTAAAGTATCTATAACATACTCATCTTTTAATTTTAGATCCCGCGTTAACTGGCGCTTAGAAACGAAATGAGAGGTCGGTAAATACTTTTTATTTTTGTTGTGATACAGTTGTATCATTATTGGAAAAGTCTTATCTTTCTTTTCGGCACCTACCAGTACTTGAAACGTTGCCATTTTTTATAGAAATATTATAGAAATTAATAGCACAATTATACATAAAAAGCTGTTTAATTGTAAAAATATCTTTCTATTAAATTCTAAAAAAGCCCTAATTTGATATAAAAAAGCCCTTTTTTGGGGTTAAAGCGGCTTTGGAGAAAATGGTTAGCATTTCCATATTCAATAAATTCATAGCCAGCTGGCTGGTTGTTAAACCGGATTTTATGGTGAGGTCATCTATCGCAATAGGAACTTTATGATGTTGTATGATATCAAATATTATTCTCTCCTCTGTTGTAAGGTCAATCGGAAGCATAAATTGTTCTACAACCGGCTTTGAGCTATCCGCTTTCTCCCACCCTAAACTGTAGGCAAGGTCTGCGGCACAAGTTAATAAGGCTGCTTTATTATTGCGTATTAAAAAATTGCAGCCTTCTGAGTATTCATCCCCAACCCTGCCCGGAAAAGCAAAAACATCCCTGTTATATGAATTAGCTATTTCGGCTGTGATCAGTGCGCCCCCTTTTACGCTTGCCTCCACAACAATGGTGGCATCGGCAATACCGGCTACGATACGGTTACGCTGCGGAAAGTTTTCCCTGTCTGGAATTGTGCCGGATGGATATTCAGTTAGCAAACCACCATTGTTGAGCATTTTTTCGGCTATTGAACGATTTTGGCTGGGATACATCCTATCTAAGCCATGGCCCAATACGCCTAAAGTTGGTACGTCTAATTTTATACTTTCTTTATGGGCGGCAACATCTATTCCCAAGGCTAAACCGCTAACAATTAATATATTGTATTGCTGTAACTCCTCAACCAATTGCTTGCATAGTTGCTTACCATATTCGGTAGCATTACGGGTGCCGACAATACTGATAATATGTTGGGAGTTTAAGTTTGCGTTGCCCTTTGAATAAAGCAATACAGGCGAGTCGTTACAGCTTTTTAATCTTTTTGGATAGGTGCTATCCGTATAAAAAATAGCGTCGATTCCATTTTTTTCAACATACTTTAGCTCTTCGGTCGCTTTTTTCAATGCCTCATAAAAGTTTAATTGGTTTACCGTTTTTTCACCTATACCCGGCACTTTGAGCAACTTACTTCGGGGAGCACTAAAAACCAGCTCAGCATCGCCAAAATAACTAACCAATGATTTAGCTAATGCAGGGCCAATATTTTTAATAAAAGTTAAACCAACCTGGTGAAGCAGCGACATAATTTTTAGGAACTTCTAAAATATAAAAACAAGTGCTGCTATTGTTATAATTTTTAATTTAATAACAATAAAATCCAAAAAACGCACCTATGCAATTAGTTAATCGGCGTAGATTCATGAAGTAATTTATAATTTTTCATCTTTATGATGTCATTCAAAAAAATAAGTAAGGTTAATCCGGGCGTGGGTATTTGTTACATCAACGCTTTGAAGATATTCATAATTATATGCCCTTACAGGTGTATATTCAGCAGAAATTAGATACCTTTTTAATTTAATGTTGGCATAAAAAGTGCTCGAAAGGTCTACCCAATTTGCGGTAAAAGTGGTGGTATTCTGAAAAGCATAATAGTATAAGTCAGCATCATGAACATATCTTTCCAATTTTACGCCGTATGAAGATAAACCATGTATGTAACTAAGGTCAATCATAAGACTATTGCTTCCAGGACCGATACCTGCTCCAAGGTACCTTCCCAGATTAGTATAACCATCCCTGGGATTCGTGACATGAACATACCAGGTAGGTTCGGCCCTCACCAAAAAGGTTTGCGGTACCTGCAAATGGGTTAGCTCCAGCTTTACCTGGAAAAATTGATTCCCTTTTAAATTAAACAACCTGCTTCCGCCAAATGTATATGCAGATGAGTGTTCTGGTTCCAATATAAAATCTGTCAGGTTTGCAATCTGGTCATTGCGGGCGTATTCAAAATATATTTCAGCGTTATATTTGTTCAGCACCTGGCGAACATTTATCGAATAAGCATAATCCTGTCCATCTCCAAGGTTTGATAATCCTCCCGAACCAACAGATTGATTTGACTGAGGAGAAGAAGGTGAAAAAACTGGCAAGAATTTCTTGATAGTACTACGCTTATTATAGCCAGTATCCTTGTTCACGTAATCATATCCCGAAACACCTACATACAATCCATCAATCCATTTAGGATGCCAGTTTGCGGTAAATGCAGATACATATCTGTTAACTTTTGGCTTGGGGATATAGTATGCATCCCCGCTATACGCTAGCTTACCCGGGTCATAAGGTGTGTATCCTGATTGCTTTAATGTACCTCCTATCAACCGCCATTCAAATGACCCGATCTTTGTTTTAATAGGGCTGGCAGAATTAAATGTCCAATGCAAAAAGCCAGGAGCTGAATTACTCATCATTATAGAGTTTTGCACACCCGGGCCCCACCACATGTTTTCTGTTGAAATGCCTGCCTCAACATTTTTGTAAATAAGAGTAATTTTAGATTGGCCAAAGCCAGCATAACTAAGTCCATATGGACCGAACCTTTCCGGTGCATCTATACCATTAATAATCTGAAAAAAAGCGGGTACAAGTCCGGATTTGTAATTAGCCTGTACATCGGCAAATGTTGCAAAAGGGGCGTTTTGCGCGTGCACAAGTTCCGGCTTAAATTGTATATTAAGTATGCCTGCTTTTATAAATATTCCGCCACTTATCATTGTTTGATAACCAACATTTGGATATAGTGGACCGTTATTATATCCAAATGGCAATTTTGAGTTATAATCACTTAACCAGTTAAATGGAAGTGCCTTTATAACAATTGGAAGCCCAAACAAATTCAATTTCGGAATCAGGTTTTTGCTGGCAACCATCCCTTGAATAGTTGAATCACCTTTACTATTAAAAGCACTATTTATTGGATGTTGTGTAAAAGAAGACAAGTCATCACTTATACCTAAAAGTTGATTCTTACGTGCTACACTTTCAGGATAACTTCCTACAGTAATGGTTTGTGAAAAGGACTTAAGTACAAATAATGACAAACAAATTAATGGGAATACTTTTTTCATAGACTAGATAAATCAAATTGAAAAGAAACAGTCGAGCGTTAA
>JAQNCM010000639.1 GCA_029237615.1 Mucilaginibacter sp. | reverse complement strand
TAGTAAATGATGGCTCTTCGGAGGAAAACATAAGTGACTATTTTAGCGAGGCTGGTTATAACACTATTCCAAAAGTAACAACCTACTCGTATGGTGATGGTACACAAGTGTTCCAATCGATTACTGTTAATCCAATGGTTAGAGCGGATTTCAACAGTATTGCAGACTGGATCGATGAGAATCTATAAAGATATATCAGTATGTCAACACCTAGTGAGATTACGAAATCAGCATCGGCTAATTTAGCGACCATACTTTATAATCAATTGAATTACGCTTGGAAACGAGGTGACGCTGTCAGCAATGAACTCACCATCCTTCGTACAGATATCGAGAAAGCATTGACGGGCACTATCGGTAAAGTGGGGCAGAGTGATCAGACCCTCGTTAGTGGTGTAATATTAATGCGTAGTATTATTCGAGAGTTATATAATGATCTACCGCAAAAGCGTGATTGGTTAAATCCTACACTTGAAGCCGAAATGCTTGCCATTATCAAGAATACTTGGTAATATAAATTATTAACTGTGCAGGAGTATGAAATGATACGTGATAAAATTCTAGGGCAACATAGTTTTAAACTTAATCCTTATGCAAATGGTGGAGAGAGTATAATTCTCACAACCACGTTTATTGACAATGGGAATGGTGTACCAAAGGGGATTTACACGAATCAAGAACTGACATTGCACAGCAATTCCAATAGTGCACAGTTAAACTTGGGGGTGGGGGTGTTCCATCCAAAAATCTTGCGCAAACTTGCAGATGAGTTGGACAATTATTACAACAATTTGAAATGAATAAATCAGCAATACGGTGTGCAGCGATACAATATCCAAGCGGGTTAATCTTCTCTCTGCCTGCACCTAATCGTCACCACAACCTTATTTGGATGATGGCGGAATTAGGCATTGCTACTCCTATTACCGGCACTCAAGGGTTTCTAGACGCTACTGGCAACTTTATAACTCGTGAGGCTGCAGCAATTTTAGTAGATAGTGATCATAAGAAACTATATTCAGAAGATTTGTGGTAAGATATATTTCATAATTGAAAGCATTGTCGCACGCTCTCTGCCGCATTTGCCATTGGCGCAGAAGAAGTAGAAAAATGGCACAGTTTATGCTTACCTGCTAAAAGCAATTTCCTTTCACATTTTAAATTTATTGTCAAGCGTCTATTTAACAATAATTTCAAAAACTTTTAAATAATTAATTTTGCAATCTGAAGAAATTCCTGTATAATTATAAGTAATGATGAACAAACCGGCAGGAGTAGAAAAATGCAGAAGATCGGACATTTGGAACATGATAAGAAAGCTGGCAAGTGGAAAGCTTGGTCGGATGGCCTTATGCTGTGCCAGTCACAGAATAAGCAGCGACTGATTGACCTTGTTAGACAGGGTCTTTGCCCAAAGGCTGCGGCTCTAGGCGTTGTGGATCTATCGGAAGACAGTGCAGACGTTATTGTCTCTACCATGATTTCTGGTGGCGCAAAGGCTGGCTATAATACGCCAATTGTGGCTAAGCCGCTGTTCACTGCTAACCAGCGGTTCGAATTCTTCGCTACCTTCACTGATGATGTAATCTATGACAATGCAAAAGCATTGCTAGTGACGGGCTCTCCAGGCATGGGTAAGAGCCATACAGTAATGGAGCGCCTTGCGGCGGCAAAGCTTTGTGACAGTCCGATAGAGAAGCATGAGGGTGCAGAGGACGGTAAAGTTGATGAAAGTGCAACTGAAGTGGTAGAAGACCATAGCGATTTTACCATTATTAAAGGTTTCAGCACGGCAAGAGCTATGTATGACAATTTGTATACATTTCGCAACAAGCTCATTATTTACGATGATACAGACAAAGTTCTGGAAGATAAAATTGCTGGTAACATTCTGAAAGCAGCATTGGACAACGATGACAAACGTGTCATCACGTGGGGATCGGCCGGTATATTCAGAAATAAGGATATCCCGACCAAATTCGAATTTAAGGGAAGAATGATCTTCATTAGTAATAAGCCACTGAGTTCTTTCGACAGTGCTCTTAAGAGTCGGTGTCTTTGTGCTCCTATCGAAATGACGCCGCAAGAGCGTATTACCCGTATCGAATATGTGTTGCCAAATATAATGAAGGACGTTTCTATGGAAATGAGGCGCAATGCGCTTGACTTCTTGAAGGAAAATATGGATGCATGTCCCGCCATGGATTTTCGAACCTTCAAAAAGATCGTAAACTTTCGGCGCTTGCATACCAATTGGAAGCAATTGGCATTGTTCAGTCTTAGTGCATCTTAAGAGGTGAAATAATGGATAAATCAAATGTTGAAACTCTGCGGCAAAAGGCACATGAGGCGCTAGATAAGTTTCTGAAACCCTATAGGGAGTCTGATAGCGGCGGTGGTTGGGCACCATTTACAGCAGAAGATGAAACTAATTTTTGGGAATTTATGTGGGCGCTTATTGGCGCAAAGTTTGAGCCAGATAGTGACGGTGACTATCCGCTAAATTTTAAATTGACGAATAGAACGTACCAAGAGCCAATGAGTTTTGTTAATTTGCCATACAGTCATAAATGTAATACACTTGCACAGAAGCTAGAATATATTCGCACTGCTCAGATAAATTTATCAATTGCGAATGATTTTCTCAAGTACGGTATAGATTCATTGCGGGAAGATAATTATGCCAAATCCAAATGATCACAATCGGAATGTTAATTCATTTGCTGAATTGACAGTGAAGGAACTTCGTCAGCGGCTTGTCCATAATGAGGACTCGTGCCCAACCTATTATGATGGGAAATGTTGGTGTTATGACGGTATCATTGATGAGGTTGCGCGCTTGCGGATTATTGAACAACTTGCAAAAAGTGTCGTTCATAGT
>JAQNCM010000230.1 GCA_029237615.1 Mucilaginibacter sp. | reverse complement strand
GTGCAATGTAGTTGCTGGGCAAGCTTTTGGTAGCCGGGTGAGTATTATCATCAACAAGTAATTTAGCCGGTAATGGCGGCCAACTATTGTTGTAAAAAACCGCACCGCCTAAAAAATTTACGTACCAGGGCCAGTGGGTAGATTGATCATTATAACCCGCAACATGGAAACCCAGCCAGCCACCGCCGTTTTCCATATATTTTTCAAAATCATGTCTTTGCGCATCCGTATGAGGAAAATCATTCAACCAGATGACGACCTTGTAATTTTTTAAGTTTTCAGTATTTAGCTCCTCCCAATTTTTAGTAGTATCAAAGGCGAAGCCTTTATCAGCAGCCATTTTTGTATAAAACTTAATTGCGTCCATTGCAAAATCAACATGATCAGATTCAACTATGGTTGAATAAAACGCCAACACCTTAAATTTTGGTGTTTGCGCAAATGCGGCAGTTTTAAGCATTAACAGCACCAAAAGGCAAAAGGCGGCTTTTATTATATTTATTTTCATAGATCGTGTTGGACTATATTTTCATTTTATCTTCAAGCGAACCCATTAAGGCATTTTCGTCTGCTGCTATCCCTTTAAAAAGCGCTTCATCCTCTGCCGACCATGGTTTGCCTTGCCGGTAGTCCCACCAGCGGTATTCAATTTTTGAATATTCATTAGAGATTCCGCTTTCAATTGGCTTTTCATAAAAGCCGGACGCAGAAAAAGTGTACCCCCCATTGTGCGTTTTTATGTCAATGATAAACCGTACCAGGTAATAATTACCGGTGTTGCTGGTCACAATTTTAAATATGCCCGTCCCAATGATTTCACCGGTTTTATCTGAGGATGTCTTTATCTTTCCCGTATTTTTTTCGCCTTGCTTAAACCATTTTAGCGCTCGTTTATATAATTCATGTTGCTGCAAACCAGGAGTCAGCTCATAGGTTTTTTCATAATAAACTTTGCCATTTTTCATTGGAATATCTATTTTACTTACTTGCGCCGGGGCAATTAAGAAGAAAAACATGAATGATATAGATAATAAAATTCTAAACATTTTAAACTTGATAATTAATAACTTACAATAGCAAAAAGCAGCATTCCCAAATATCCAAACTATCTGCTTAAAACTTAAATTGCTTAACCCTACATTAACACTACACTTAAGTTATTATTGATACTGTAAAAAAACTTAAGCGTTTAATCCATTAATTTTGATCCGGATTCAACTCAAACCAAATGAAACAGCTGCGTACCTATGTTAGTATTATTTTATTAACCGCCGCCGGATTTAGTGCATTGGCTCAAAGTACCGTAAAACCCAGGTTTAAAGCCCTTGCAATAGCCGAAATTGGCGGCGGTCATGCCCGCTTTGATACTGCTGCAAAGATTTGGCTGAACAAACTGGCCGCAGACAGCAACTTTACAATAGATTACATAACGGATACTAAACCTATTACCAAAGCTTTCTTACGCAAATACAAGTTATTTATCCAACTGGACTATCCTCCATATCCTTGGAATCCGGAAGCTCAAAAAGCTTTTGAACGCTATATTAAAAAGGGCAAAGGTGGCTGGATTGGCTTTCATCACCCTACCTTGTTAGGGGTGTTTGATGGCTATCCAATGTGGCAATGGTATTCGTGGTTTATGGGTGGAATTGAATTTAAGAACTACATTCCCGGCGGAAATGAAGCTTTAATTACCGTTGAGGATTTGACTCATCCGGTAATGAAAAATATCCCGGCAACATTTAAAACTAAAGATGAATGGTATATCTATAATCAAAGCCCCCGCGCTAACGTACATGTATTGGCAAGCATTGATGAATCAACCTATAACCCTCAAAAGAATGTAAAAATGGGCGATCACCCGGTTATATGGACCAACGAGCATGTAAAAGCAAGGAACCTTTATATTGCTATGGGACATTTCCCAAGCTTATTCCAGGATGAGGCTTACACTTCTTTAGTGCGTAATGCCATATTTTGGGCTGCAAAACCATAATTGCAGCCCAAAGTGAGAGCTTATTTTTTAGCTGCCCAAAAAATAGCATTGGTAAACAATATTCTGTAATCTTTGCTTTCAAACAATACAGGTGAGTGCCCCATAAAAATGTAAACGTTGCGGGCTTTGTAGTTAAGATTAGTCCAAACCACCGGATGGTCGCCGCCCATTTTAATATCAGAGCTGGGTACATAGGTTGATTCATCAACAGTGGCGAGTACATGCACATTTGTCCTTGGATCTTTATCATAAGTGTACCACTCCTCCTTTTCAACCGTAAAAGTTGGCGATACGCCCTCTATAACCGGATGCTGTTTATCCTCCACATCAACCGTCGCTTTTGCGAAGGTGGCTATATAGTTTTTGTACCTGATATCTCCCATAAAATGATGGAACCAATCCCACATCGGGTAACCATCAAACTCACCTAACAATGTTGCATGGTGAAAGCCTATCCAACCTCCCCTGCCTTCGGTAATATACTTTTCAAAGGCTTTAACTGCTTTATCCTTCCAGCCATAAGGTGCATAATCTAACTGAATAAACAACTGGTACTTTGCCAGGAATCTATCATCAATGCTATCCGTATTTTGGATATAATCGATGCTAAAATTGCTGTCTGCGGCCAGCTTATTCAGCCAGATTCTTGCAGCTTTTGAATATTCAATGTGATGGCCTCCGTTTTCATATAAGGCAATTACATGAAACCGGGGCGTTTTTGCCTGTGCTTTTAAGGCGTATACACTAAAAACACAAAGGATTAGTAACAGTATCTTTTTCATAAGTAGCTATTTAAGTAAATATTTCAATTTATTTCGATGCCGCCCATACAATAGCATCGCGCAGCAGCGTAACGTAATTTGAGTTTGCAAAATCAGACGAATCATGACCGATACTGATATAGATCATTCGCCGGTAGGTTTCATTGGTCCATATAACCGGGTGATCGCCCATTGGCTTATTTTGTTTGTAGGTTGACTCGTCAACTGAAGCTAATACACGCACAGTGCCGCGTACGCTTTTATCCCACTCATACCATTCATCAGATATTTCAAATTTTGCCGGCAGATGCATAGTGGCAGGGTGGTTATGGTCTTCCACCAAAACCGTCGCCTGCTGGTAAGCCGGATGTGGTGAATAAATTACCCCGCCCATAAAATCCTGAAACCATTGCCAATAAACGGTATTTTTGCCTAAAAATTCCTTTCCGGTAAGCCCTGCGGCATGTATACCGACCCATCCCTTACCCTCCGATGCAAACTTTTGCAAAGCCGCCTGTTGCCTGTACGACATATCAAAGGGTGCTAACTGCAGCATTACAAAAACCTGGTATTTTGCAAGGTTGGTGTCGTTTATTTTGCTGGTGTCTTCTGTAAAATCAACGTCAAAATTGTTTTTCGCACCCAGTTCTTCAAAAAAAGGCCTGGCCCCTGCAATCATTTTCAAATGATCCTTCGCCTTTGAAACCACCACAAGCACTTTAAAATGACGATGCTGCGCATCAGTTTTAACCCCGGTTGCCAAAAGGCAAATTAAAGTAAAAGGGACAATTCTTTTGAGTAGCTTACTGATCATTGCAGATTTTATTTACCGATATTTAAATGTGAGCATTTTAACAATTCAAATGTCTGCATCCAATTTACTAACACCACTTTGTTTACCACTACATCAACCCTCCGAATTATATTTAAAGCCGATAGCGATTTGTAACATTTAAAAATACGCTATATTAACCTTAATTTAAATAAAGAGCCGCATCCTTTTAAAGAACCGCATGATGCTGTTATATAAGTTTTGTAATGAATAAAGTCATTTTTGGGATTGTATTTTACTTGTATTGCACCACCGGGGTAATTGCACAAACCACTATAGGATTGCCTGCAATAAGAAAATATAAAAGTACCGACTATGGCGCCGCTACCCAAATTTATGATGCAAAACAAGATAAAAATGGCATACTGTACTTTGCTAACAATGACGGACTGCTAACTTTTGACGGCAATTACTGGAAGGTTTATCCCATGCCCAACCATACCTCTATTAAGTCCCTTGCTATCGACGCCAGCGGTAAGATATATGTGGGTGGGCAGGATGAGGTAGGCTATTTTTACCCTAACCAGTATGGCGTTTTAAAATTCCATTCCATTAAACAATTACTACCAATAAAAGCAAGGCAGTTTGCCGATATATGGGACATTGTGATTGATAGTAACCAGGTATTTTTCCGCACCATTGAGGCAGTTTTTCAATATAAAAACAATTATATAAATGTATTTGATGCCTCAGATGGCTGGCGTTTTTTGACCAGGGTTGATCAAACTGTATTTGCCTATGATAATGATACCGGATTGCTCGCGTTTGAAAACGGACATTGGGTGCCCAAATTTGGGAAGATGCCCGCACCCAATATGCGCATAACCGGGATCACCAATTTTGGTAATGATACGCTGCTTATCGCTACTCAAAAGCAGGGTTTATATTTATTACACAACCATACGTTTACTAAAAAGCCGATGCCTATTGATCCAATACTGGCTAATGACCTGCTAAATTGTGCACAAAAGATAGACTCGGATCGTTATGCCATAGGTACGGCAGCTAACGGCGTGCTAGTAATTGACGGAAAAGGAAATCTTATACAACGGTTTTCAAACCAGGAAGGGCTGCAAAACTCTAATGTAAATCACATATTGGCCGACCATGATAAAAACCTTTGGCTGGCTTTGGAAAACGGCATCTCGTTCGTCAATTACAACACAGCTATCAAAAGCATTTATCCTGTTAAAGGAAATCAAACGGTAAGTACTGCTATTAAAATTTTTGATCAAAAGCTTTACATCGGCACGTCAAACGGGTTATTCAGTATTCCGTTTGATGCTTCCAAAAACGATATAAGTTATTGCAAAGGCAGTTTTACCCCGGTTGCAAATACCAAAGGACAGGTATGGAGTTTGACCGAGTTAAACCACCAGTTATTTATGGGGCACCAGGACGGCGCTTTTACCGTGAAAAACAATACAGCCTTTCCGTTAATGAACCACCAGGGCGTGTGGTCATTTCAGCCTCTGCCAAACTCACAAGATATAATTTCTGGCACCTATACAGGTTTGGAGCTAATTCGTAGTTCGATAAACGGGCTTTATACTGATGGGGGGAAATTGGGCGGCCTATATGAATCATTAGATAATATTGCTGTTGATAACGATGGTACTGTATGGGCATCGCATCCTTACAGGGGAATTTTTAGAATACAACTTTCTGCCGACAGAAAAACAGTTACAGCCTATACAAAATATACGCAAAGCAACGGCTTGCCATCAATCCAAAACAACCATGTTTATTTTTTAAATGGTGAAATTTTGGCGGCAACCGAAAAAGGAATTTATGAATATGACCGGGCTGCAAATAAATTTATTATCTCGGCATTTTTTAAACCAATATTTAAAAATGCGGCGGTAGCGTATCTGACTAAGGATAATAAAGACAACATTTGGTTTGTGAGCAACCGACGTGTAGGTATTATTAATTTCAGCAAAAAACCGAATAAAGAGCCTTATGAAGTTATTTATTTTCCCGAGTTAACTGATCAAACCGTAAAGGGATCGGAATTTATATATCCGTATAACGACGAGAATATTTTTATCGGCTCAAATGATGGTGTGTTTCATTTAAATTATAGCCAGTACACACAATCTTCAACACCTTTAAAGGTAATATTGAGCACTGTAAAGGCTATTGCTGAAAAGGACAGCCTGATATATGGCGGATACTTTTTTAACGCCGGCAATGCGGGAGCAGATCAAAATCTTAAACAAGTGATCAGTTTACCCAACCGTTGGAATTCTTTTCACTTTGAATACTCATCAAGTCTTTACGCGCAAAAAAGTAATGTTGAGTTCAGTTATAAATTGAAAGGATTTGACAAAGTATGGTCAGCCTGGTCACCTAAAACAGAAAAGGATTACACCAATTTACCGTACGGTATCTATACTTTCTCGGTTATCGCCCGCAATAACCTGGGTACCGCCTCGCAACCGGTTAATTATACTTTTATTGTGACACCTGCATGGTATCAAACAGCCTGGATTTATCTGTTGTACCTGCTAATAGTTATAATTTTAATAAGGGTGGTAATTTTGTGGCAGCGAAGAAGGTTTGCAATACACCAAAAGAAATATGAGGAGGAACAGGCCCGCTTGAGTTATTTACACAGCCTTGAACTGGACCGAAGCGAAAAAGAGATCATTTCGCTGCAAAAACAAAAACTGGAAGCCGAACTGGAATTTAAAAATAAAGAGTTGGCCACTATGACCATGAATCTTGTGGAACGCGGAGGTATTTTATTAAGTATTAAAGAGGCATTGCTCAAACTCATTAAAAAAATCAATATCCCTAATGCGGAATTTGAATTCAGGAGCGTTTTCAGAACACTGAACGAACTGGAAAAGAGCGTGGACGACTGGAACCACTTCGCTATTTACTTCGATCAGGTTCATAACAACTTCCTGGGTACCATCAAAGCTAAGTTCCCTGATCTGAGCTCTACCGATTTAAAATTGTGTGCATATTTAAGATTGAATCTGAGTTCAAAAGAAATAGCACAACTAATGAATATATCACTTAAGGGTGTGGAGATCAGCAGGTATCGCATGCGCAAAAAACTGAACCTGGCTACAGAAGTTAACCTTTATGATTTTTTAATTGAGGCAGCAAAAAAGCCGCAGTGATCCTCACAACGGCTTCATGCTAAGTCCAATACAAACAAAAATCCTATTTATAAATCCTGCCCATTAACGGGTCATTAAAAATTATCTTTTTTAATTCCTCAAAATCAATCGCTCCCTGGTGGCTGTACACAACCTTACCATCCGGGTCAACCAGCATGGTATAAGGCAACGCGCCATCCCATTTAGGATCAACAGCTTCAATCATTTTATACTTATCATCGCCTGTGTAGATATAGTTGAGGCCTGATGCCTGTTTGCCAATCAAAAATTTCAATGCTTTGTCTGTTCGTGAAGGGTCATCGGCACTAATGCTTACAAATTCTAATCCGCGATCGCGGTACAGGTGATTAAGGGTCACCAAATCCGGAAATTCAGTTACGCAAGGACCGCACCAGGTAGCCCATACATTAATCAATCTCAATTTATCAGTATGATTTTTTACTATCTCAGCTATGCCTGCTACATTAATGCTGTCGAGCTTTACAGGTTCTTTAGTCCGTTTAATAACGCTCTTTGCAACCTCATCACTTTTTTCTTTCCATTTTATAGAGCAGCCAAAGGTTTTGGTGATGGCAACCGGCACTTCCCTGCCATTTAACAATGCATCTATAGCATTACGGGCATCAAATGAATGAGGCGTTTTTGCCGGATTTTCCATATCGTCAATACGACCTTCGTAACGCAGCTTTCTTTCTTTATCAAAAATAAAAACATGCGGGGTTGATACCGGCCCGTATTGGTTTGATGCTATTTCTGTATCCCCATCATACAGATAGGGAAAATTGAAGCCTGCATCTTTAGCACGTACTTTCATTTCGGCAAAGGAATCGCCGATATCACTGTATCCCAATTCATCCAACCTAAGCGAGCTGGGATCATTTGGGCTTATAGCAACAACGCTAACGCCTTTATCAGCATAGTCACCGGTTAGTTTAATCATCCTGTTCTCATATGCCTGCGAGGTTGGGCAATGGTTACACATAAATACCACTACCAGCACTTTAGCGTTTTTAAACGAGTTGAGAGTATAAGTTTTACCATCAATACCGGGCAGACTAAAATTGGGTGCGCTGGCGCCAATGGCTAAGGTTTTATGATCAAACCGATGAGCGGCGTCTTGTGCTGACGCAAAATTTGTTAGCGTTAAAATTAAAACTGCCACCAAAATCAAACAAATGCTAAATCTTTTCATAACAGTATTTTGATTTAATGATTAATGCAATGAAACAGCAAACAAATACCATGAGGTGTGTGGCAGCCATTGCTCCGCCCAACGCCAGTCGTAGTCTTTCCCTGTTGTGATATATGGCAGGTTAAAATCAATATCATTTTCGTCATTTAAGCCCGAAGTTATTCCGTTAACAATGCCTCCCGGCGCATTTGAATATTCAAACGTACCAAAAAAACCGTAGGCCGGATTATTGTGTCCGGTGCCTTGTAACATACAGGCATCAAAAGGATTAAGGCCTAATATCCAATTTAGCTGATCAAGTGAAAAGGTCTGTAACCTGGTTTGATAAGGTTTATCATCGGTAAATAAACCTGCAGCCATACGCGCCGCCGCTGCAATTGACGCCAGCCTTGCATCTTCCCCCTGCCACCAGGGCGCTGCATCGCTGCCATGCGGAAAAAAGAATGAGCTATGGCGATTGCCTAAAGTATCCTGCACTAACTGCCGGCTGTAACCAAATGGATTATTAACCTCACGTGTTATAGCCAATTCAAAATCCAAAGATTGCTTCACGGTTTTTTTGATCCGGGCCTGCATTTCGGCGGTTGCATAAGTATAGTACGCTATCAAACTAACCAGCGGCAACCCTGCATCAGCCGGGTGAAAGAATGGACGGTCTTTATCATCGGCACGCCAGTAATTTTTATAATTTCGCCAGGTTACTAAACGGCCCGTTAAGTTATTAGCCCGCTTGTCTGCGGCAGCTTTATAAATATCTTTATGGGTTACTTTGTAAAGTTCTGTAGCGGCGTTTAAAGCGCAATAATCATCAATAATGTTCTCGGTGCCGTCATAATCCATCTTTGGATTCTCCTTTTCTAAAAAGGCAAAGGCTTTTTCGGCGGCTGATAAATAATCAGCATTGATAAACTCGCCTGGCGTTGGGCAAACTGACGCCATTGCTAAAGCTGCGATAGCCATTCCTCCACCTGAACGATAGCTTACCTGGTAGCTTCGCCAATCCCTATTCTCAGCATTTTTATTAAAAACGGCATCTTTGGTTTGCTTAATCCGGTAACTGCCTTCATTGGCTTGTATTACCCGGTCTTTTGGCAATTTTCCTGGTCCTGGTGCAGCAACTGAACGGTAGAATGAACCATCCTTTGCCTGCATGTGTACTAAATAATCAGCGCCATACATTGCTTCATCCAAAATACGCCTGTCTATCTGCCTGAAATCGGTTCCCGGCCGATTAGACAAAAGCCCATACGTTTTGAATAAACTCCAATCAGTTAAAGCAATTTGTTGCGGGTTAAAATAGTTTGAAAATGACAAATGGGAAAGATGTTTGCCATAATCGCCGGTGGCATCATACCATCCCCCGTGCGCATCGATGGTGTCAGTAGTTTTACCTGCTAATACCAAATGATGATCAGCTTTATCGAACAACCCTGAGCTTCTTTGACCCTTAAAATAATATACCACGTTTGAAACGGTGGCTTGTTCCAGTACATTTTTGCCAATTAAAAAAGGATAGGATGAAACAGCACCAGTTGGTAAAATGATTTGCAGTTTATAAGTGCCATCAACGGCAAACGTGCTAAAGTCAACAGTCCAAAACTGAAAGTTCTTCCATTTATCTACCGGGCCGCTAAATACGGTCTTCCCTGTGTAGACAGTCTTGCCTGTTGCGGCATCAATTAGCGTGAAAGATTTAATATTAAGTTGATGATCGGTTACAATAACGGCGTGTTTTGCCTTATCATCTTCATAACCCACATGGTTAGTTACTATCTTAACTGATTGTGCAAAAAGCAAAGCAGGAAAATTCAGCAATAAATAAAGCAACCATCTTTTTGTTTTTAATAAAGCCATATATTAAACTTAGTTTTTAACTTACCTACTTGTAATTAGGGCATTAACCGGCACTAATTTACCTATTGCTATTAATATTTAATTTCCTAATCTTACCTTCACAATGCTATTGACAAATTTAACAGCTTGCTTTTACAGAACCGACTTTG
Organism: Mucilaginibacter sp.; assembly: GCA_029237615.1. GTDB lineage: Bacteria > Bacteroidota > Bacteroidia > Sphingobacteriales > Sphingobacteriaceae > Mucilaginibacter. The sequence continues at coordinate 6,920 of JAQNCM010000230.1, read as the reverse complement.
ACGCCCCTACATTAGCACTACTTACTATAAAAACCCCAAGCAGGTATGTAAACGACGATTTTGTTAAAATGCACTATTTAATTACAGTAGTGGAAATGTAGGGGTTTAAAAATAGCATATCAGTAAACTTTACGGGATACTTGTACCAGGTAAACTACCGCTTGTTTTAAGCAGCCCATCATTAAATTTGAAAGATACCGGTTAGTTTTTATACCAACAGATAAAATAATATAATGCGAAAATATCTGATCGCCACACATGGCACCTTTTCCGCAGGCGTAAAATCATCATTAGAGATGATAATAGGCGTAACTGAAAATGTATTTATTATTCAGGCTTATGTTGACGGCAACACCGTTATTGAAAATGAAATAAAAGCAATATTAGCGCGGATTGGCAATGAAGATGAACTGATTGTTTTCTCTGATATACTGGGTGGCAGTGTAACAAATCAGTTATTGCATCACTCGATGCAACCAAATGTGCATATTATATCCGGTTTTAATTTACCATTGCTGATTGATGTATTTTTGGGTGATGCAGATACCCCGGTAAATGAACTAATAGAAAATGCCATTATTAATGCAAAGGAGCAAATGGTGTACGTAAATAAATTAATAAATTCAGAAAGTAAGTAATAACACCAATGATTAAATTAACAAGGATTGATGATAGGTTGGTACACGGGCAGGTTGCATTTACATGGACACCCGCTATAGGTGCAGACTGCCTTATCATAGCTAATGATAAGGTTGCTAAAGATGAATTTATGAAACTAACACTCGGCCTGGCAAAACCGCAGGGTACTAAGCTCTTAATAAAATCATTAAACGATGCTGCCACTTTTTTAAACGACGAAAAAAATAAGAGTCTTAAAATTTTGGTGATTATTAATAGTGTACAGGATGCGCATGCACTGGCTACAGATGTGTTGGAGATCAAATCAATAAATTTTGGTGGTTTGCGGTCAAAAGAGGGTTCAAAACTCATTTCAAAAGCCATTGCCATTACTGATGACGACATACCGGTTATAAAAGAAATGTTAGACAAAGGAATTGAACTGGAAGTAAGGCAGGTGCCTACTGATAGTAAGCAATTGGTTGAAAGTTTGATATAATCAAAATTAAATACTTAATTAATACAACGTTTTCAACCTTTAAACACCTTATATAGTGTCAGTATCATTCATTCTCATTGCGCTAATCGCGATGTTCGGTCATTCAGAAGACTTTTTGGGCACTACGCTATTAAGTCGTCCGCTGGTACTTGGGCCATTGGTGGGCCTGGTATTAGGGGATGTGAACCAGGGCACAATCATTGGCGCCACGCTCGAACTGATCTTTATGGGTAACATCAAGGTTGGCGCAGCCATACCGCCCGATGTAATCACCGGCGGTGTGCTCGGGACTGCTTTCGCCATACTTTCAGGCAAGGGCGCTGCGATTGCGCTAGCCATTGCTATCCCGGTATCTATATTGGCCGAAATGATGATCAGTGCACTGTTTGTGTTCAGGTCAATGCTAAATAAAAAGTTTAACCAGTATGCTGAGGATGGCGACTATAAAAAGATCCAATGGCTCCATATTGTATCTGGATTGCTCAGGCCGTTATTAATGGGTTTTATTGTATTGCTTGCGCTGCAGTTAGGCGCCAATGCCATGCGCTCATTTTTAGAGTTGATACCGGGCTGGGTACAATCCGGCCTGCAGGTTGCGGGGAATATGTTGCCGGCGCTGGGCTTTGCCCTTTTAATGAACCTGATGTTTAACAAAAAAGTAGCGCCTTACTTTTTCCTTGGTTTTACGCTGGCGGCCTATTTAAAACTACCGATTATAGCTATCGGCGGCCTTGGCGTTATCATTGCGCTTATCATCACCCAAAATACACCAAAAAATGTGGATGATGTGTATGAAGAGACCGAAGAAAAACCTGAAACCACCGCCGTTCAAAAGCTAACCAAAAGTAATATCCGAAGCATGTTTTTCCGCTCAATGGCGCTTGAGGCTAATTTCAACTTTGAAACGTGGCAAAATACGGGTTTCGCATTTTCCATTATTCCTGCATTAAAAAGATTATATACCAATAAAAAAGACATGGCGAAGGCCCTAAAAAGGCACCTGCAAATATTTAATACCAGCCCGTACGGCTCTACATTGGTAATAGGCATTACAGCTGCAATGGAAGAGCAAAACAGCCAGGATGCGGCGTTTGATGATGAATCCATCAGCTCTGTAAAACTGGGGTTAATGGGTCCGCTGGCTGGTGTGTTTGATTCGTTATTCTGGGGAACATTCAAAGTGATAGCCGCCGGGGTAGGCACTTCGCTCGCCATAAAAGGAAACATAATGGGCCCGGTAATTTTTATACTGATATTTAACATTCCTCACCTGTTGCTCCGGTATAACTTAGTTTTTATAGGCTATAATACCGGAACTAAGTTTTTACGAAACCTGGCTAAGAGTAACATGATGGATAAACTAACCACCGGCGCATCTATTTTAGGATTGATGGTAGTTGGTGCTATGCCTGCCACATTAATGAATATAACCACACCTATTACCATAGGATCGGCAAAATCGGCTATAACAGTACAGGGAATTTTGAACCAGATCGTTCCGGCGATTATTCCGCTGGGGTTAACTTTCCTGGTTTATTATTTTGTGAAAAAGAGTATTAAAACCACTTATTTATTACTGGGTTTACTTGTGTTAGGTTTTGTTGGCAGTATGATTCATTTATTTGCTTAACTATGAAAGGAATTGGCGTATCACCGGGTATTTCAATCGGGAAGGCTGTTGTAATCAATAGCACCAAAGCCGCACTAACAGGCGTTTTATTACGAAACTCAGCGGAGATTTCAGCTGCAGTTAATAGCTTTGATGATGCGGTTAGCCTGGCTGTTAAAGAGATTGAAATCATCGGTCAAAATACAACTTTGAATCTTACCGATGATGAGCTTGCCATTTTAGAAACTCAAATTGAGCTTCTGTCCGACCCGCAACTCCGAGATGATGTGGTTGAGCAGATCAACACCAATAAAAAAAATGCAAATGATGCAGTAATTGAAGTTATTGCTACCACCGTTCAAATCTTCCAAAACATGGAGGATGAATACATGCGGGCAAGGTCGGCTGATATACAGGACATAGGTAACCGTATTTTGAAGCATTTAAATATGCAAAACCAAGGGCTCAGCCAAAAGTTCGAGTCAGGTACCATTATCATTGCTGAAGACATATCTCCATCAGATGCAATAACTATGGATATAAAGCATGTGATTGGTTTTATCACCCGATTAGGCAGTAAAACATCGCATGCAGCTATTATTGCTAAATCCAAGGGAATACCTGCAATTATAGGTTGCGGTGATGATTTGAATACAATAAAGAGTAATGATATAGTTATTTTAGACGGTGTTACAGGCCTGCTGTTCATCAATCCGGATCAGCAACTGGTTGATGAATATAGTCAAAAAAAATCCGTTTATGATGCGCGTCAAATCCGGTTAAAACAGCTAAGACAAATACCATCAATTACTACCGATGGTGCCGCTATCCAACTCCTGGCAAATATTTCGGGTGCGGATGATATGGAGTCGGTTTTTGATAATGGCGGCGACGGCGTAGGCTTATTCAGAAGTGAACTGCTTTTTATGGAGCGAGATACATTCCCTACTGAAGATGAGCAGTTTGAATTTTACAAACAGGTTGCGTTACGGTCAAAAAACAAACCGGTAATTGTAAGGACCATTGACATCGGCGGTGATAAACAGCTTCCATATTTTAATCTTCCTATTGAACAAAATCCCTTTTTAGGTTACAGGGCAATCCGGATCTGTTTAGACAGAACTGAGCTTTTCATCACCCAATTAAAAGCTATTTTACGGGCAAGTGCATTTGGTGATCTGAAAATCATGCTGCCAATGATATCCGGTGTACAGGAAGTAAGGGATTCAAAAAAGATAATTGAACAGGCTAAACAGGAATTGTTAAAAGATAACATCCAATTCAATAACAGCATTGAAGTTGGCATTATGATAGAGATACCATCGGCTGCTGTTACCGCTGATATATTGGCCAAGGAAGTCGATTTTTTTAGCATCGGCACCAATGATCTTTGCCAGTATACCCTGGCGGTTGACCGGATGAATGAAAAAATCAGTTATTTATATGACCATTTTAATCCGGCAGTATTGCGATTGATCAATTATGTGATCGGACAGGCACATCAGCATAAAATACATGTAGCAATGTGCGGCGAAATGGCAGCAGACCCAATGGCTACTTTGCTGTTATTGGGTATGGGTTTAACTGAATTCAGCATGAGCGCGCCAGCTATTCCGGCAATAAAAAACATTATTATCAATAACAATTTGGCAACAGCTAAAAATATTTTTAATAAAGCAATAGCAATGGATAGCTCACAAAACATTGTCGCATATTTACAGGAGGTTACCACATAATGATAGCAAAAGAATATACCATCTCGGCGCCACAGGGTTTGCATGCCCGGCCGGCAACAACATTGATCCGGCTGACGAAGAGCTTCAAATCTTCCATCAGCTTAAAAAAAGCGGATAAGGTAGTGCGGCTTAACAGTATGCTGAATATTCTTTCTATGGGGATAAAAGGCGGCGAAAACATTTCTATCTTGATAGACGGCGACGATGAAATCAGTGCAGCTGATGCCATTGACCAATTTTTTAAGGAACAATTAAAAGACTTATAATTCAATAATGAAGATAACCATAACAAAAAACGAACGGGAGTTTGATATAACCGCAGCCTGGCGCATTATTGCCCAGATGCTGGAGAAGCGTAATTCGGTGATTGGCCTATCAACCGGGCAAACTACTTTGGGTATGCACCGTATAGTATCTGAAATTTACACACAATACCCTTTTGATGTTTCAGCCGTCACACTTTTTAATGTTGATGAGCTCACAAACTTATCAAGGGAATATGCCGGCAGCTGTTATACTATGATCCTGAACCAGATAGCAGGGCCATTGGGCATCCCTGATGAGAACTTTATTATGCCGCCAACACTTTCTGATGATTTTGAAGCAGAATCATTATTATTTGAAAAACGCCTGGCTGAGCGCGGCGGTGCCGACCTTCAAATGCTTGGCATAGGCAGTAATGGGCACATCGGCATTAACCAGCCCGGCACTCCATTTGAAAGTGAAACATGGGTATCACCAATGGACCCTGATTTTGAAGCCCGTGTACGGCGGGAAACACAGGTGCCACCCGAAACAGTGTTGGGCGGTTTAACGCGCGGTGTAAAAAACATTATGCATACCCGTAAGCTGATATTAATTGCCAAAGGTGAACATAAGGATGATATCATTGAACAGGCTATCCTTGGTCCGGTTACCATCGATATACCAGCTTCGGTAGTTCAATTGCATCCTAACTGCGAAATATTACTGGACGCGGATGCCGCGTCAAAAATTGCGGAATACGCTAAGAAAAGAAACAATAACTTTTAACTTAACTATACTTAACAAAGCAGCCGTTTCCTGATATCACGAAACGGCTGCTTTGTTAAGTATTAAATTGCTCTGCAGTGCTGAAGTCAACAAATAACCGATTAATTTTAATCTACCCCAACCATCAATATTGATTATAAACAATTGGTTCTGACCAAAACAGGTCGGTCGTTTCTGCGAATTATTTACCAAATCAATTCTTCACGTTTTCCATAGTATTGACAGTAGTGCCATTTTTTAATTGATCAGTAGCGGGGCTAACAAGTAAATCGCCAGGTTTTAAAGCCCCGAAGACCTCCAGACTGTCTGTGGTCTCTCTGCCTTTTTTCACATCTACCCATTGAGCTTTATGATCCACAACCCGAATAACAAATATGCGTTGTGAATTTTGGGTTACTGCGGTTTGCGGTATAACAAAGGTTTTTTGCTTGTTAGTTAGCTGAAGTGTCACCTCAGCAAACATACCCGGCAGCAATTCTTTATCTTTATTTACGATATCCATTTGCATCTGCTCTGACCGCATATTAATGTTCAAGGCGCCCGCCATACGCTTAACCGCTGCTGCAAATTGTTTACCCGGTATGGTTTTGACGGAGAAATGAATGGTATCTTTATTCGCAAAATAATTTGTTGCGGCCTCCGGCACATCTACAACCAACCTTAACCTGGTCTGTTCCTGCAGGGTAAGCATTGGAATACCGGAATTTTTATCAGTTGGTGCTACGTAAGCGCCATTGTAAACATTGCGCGAACTGATCACTCCATCAAATGGTGCCCTTACCTCCAGGTAATTTTTTAAATCTGCTGCCAACTGATAAGCAGATTTCGCGGCAAGCAAGTTTGAGCTGTCAGCACTCATTTGGGCGTGGGCTATATCCAGGTCATTGGGAGAAATGGTCCCCGGCGTTTTACTTGTTTTCAGTAAGCGGTCATAATTTGCTTTACTGCCCCGATAAATAGCTTCTTTAGAGTGCAGGTTTTCCTGTGCTTGTGTCAGTGAAGCTGTCATTTCAGGCGCTTCAAGTGTCATCAGCAATTGACCATGGTGTACATGGCTGCCAACATCAACCGTCATGGTTTTTATAAAGCCATTTACTTTGGCATACAGGTCAACCGTTTGATAAGGCTGAAGTACCGCAGGCAATCTCATCGTTGTATTGAGTGTCCCTTCTTTTAGGGTAAAAACCTGGGTGCTGTTTGGTTGAGGGACAGTGGTTGGTTTTTGTTTATTTTGACAAGATGCCAGCAAACCGGTGATCAGCAGGCCTAAAATAAAATGATATGTTTTCATGATTAATATTTTTGAGTTATTCTGATAATTGTGTTTTGGGGTCATAAACTATACTTTCCTTATCGTCAGGATCCAATGACACGGTGCGAATTGAGGCATTTTTCCTAATCATATAAAAAATAACGGGGAGAATAA
>JAQNCM010000221.1 GCA_029237615.1 Mucilaginibacter sp. | reverse complement strand
CTTCCACTCGGCATTGTGTTTTTCTACCCGTTTTCCAAATTCTTTATAAGTTTCCGCATCCTTGATGTCAGATACCTGGTAATAAATATTTTTTGAAAATTCATCCCACTTTGCTTTTACTGCTTTGCCGGTTCGTGAAAACTGGTTGATATCATTCAATAAATTTTCCCTGAATTGCTCGTCAGTAAGCTTGGTACGCCCGGTACCTATTATTGAAAATTGGTTCGGTAACCAGCCATCCAGGAACAGGTTATAAAGGGCAGGTGCAATTTTCCGTGAGGTTAAATCACCGGTGCCACCAAATATGACAAATATGGTAGGGTCTGATTTTATGGTTGTGCTCATGTTAATTCTCGGCTGTTAAAAATTATATATTAATCCTGGCTTTTTGGAACCCATTGCGTATGGAATACACCTTCTTTGCCAATCAGCTCATAAGTGTGTGCCCCAAAATAATCGCGCTGTGCCTGGGTAAGATTTGAAGGCATTCTTTTGCTGCGGAAGGTATCAAAGTAGCTTAACGATGCTGCGTAAGCAGGCGCTGCTATCCCGGCAGCTATAGTTGCAGATACCACAGTGCGGGCTCCTGTAACGGCGGCCGTAATTAAATCATGCACATTCCCATCCAGTAACAAATGTGCCAGTTTGGCATCTTTCTGGTAGGCATTAAAAATGTCATTTAAAAATAAAGACCTGATGATACATCCGCCGCGCCATATCTTAGCTATTTCGTCGAGCTTTAAGTTATATTTATATTCCTCAGAAGCCCTTGCGAGTAAGTGCATTCCCTGAGCATAGCTGATGATCATATTAAAATAAAAGGCCTGTTCTAACGCTGCTAAAAACTCCTCTTTGTTTACATCAAGTGAAATTTCGTCTTTGCTGTATAGATCTGCTGCCTGCTCACGTAATTGTTTGTATTTTGACAGATCGCGCATTGAAACCGCTGTATCAATAGTTGGGATAGGTGCCTGCAGGTCCATCGCTACCTGCGACGTCCATTTTCCGGTACCTTTAGCCTTGGCTTCATCTTTTATATCATCCAGTAACAAATGGTCGGTACCGGGGGCTTTGTAAACAAAAATATCTTTGGTAATATCCAATAGAAACGACTGCAGTCTGCCTTCGTTCCATTTAGTAAATATTGCGCCTATAGCATCATTGTCAAGCTTTAAACCCTTTTTAAGAATTTCATAGGTTTCAGCTATCAATTGCATTAAACCATATTCAATTCCGTTATGCACCATTTTAACAAAGTGACCGGATGCACCCGGACCTATATAAGTTACGCAGGGGGCACCATCTACCTTAGCCGCAATAGACTCCAGTATAGGCTTCATCACGTTATAAGCATCCTTGTCTCCTCCCGGCATCATGCTGGGGCCTTTCCGCGCACCCTCTTCGCCACCTGATACACCCATGCCAAAAAAGTGAAAGCCTTTTGCTTCCAATTCATCCACCCGGCGGTTGGTATCTGTAAAATGGGAATTACCGCCATCTATCAAAATATCACCTTTATCCAGCAAAGGCAATAATTCAGCTATTACATCGTCAACAATTTTACCTGCGGGTACCAGCATCATAATAGCGCGCGGGCTTTTTAAGCTCTCAACAAATTTACTTACATCGCTAAAGCCTTTCAGGTTGTGGTGGGTGCTTTCCTTTTCTAATAGTTCGCCTTTTGAGGCATCAGTATCAAATCCGGCACCCTTTACACCATGGTCGCCCATGTTAAGCAACAGGTTACGGCCCATGGTTCCAAGGCCTATCATACCGAAATCGTATTTATCTGGAGTATTGCTCATTTTTGTTTTGGTTGATTTTCTTTTTTTAATTCTTCCAATATTTTTTTGGTGGTCTCGAAGCCTGTATGCTGAAAAGCGCGCATGCCCAATTTTTGAGCGGCATTTGCAAACATTATCCTATCGTCAAAATATACGCACTGACTTGGCTGGGCAAGTGCAACACCCATGGCCAGGTTAAATATACCAGGATCAGGCTTGCGCATTTTCACTTCGCACGATGATATAAATGCATCAAATACATCGTGGAGCTTGAACTTTTTAACGCGGTAGTCATTCAATTCCTTGCCCTCGTTATTGATGGAAATGATGCGGAAACCGCAGTCCTTTTTCCAGTCTTTAAGCCATTGCAGCATTTCCGGCAGCTCAACGCTTTGCCGGTACATGAATTCCTTAAAATCTTCGCGGGCAAAATCACGGGGATGATTAAACACTACTGTATCCAGGTATTCGTCGAGCGAAATGTTGCCCATTTCATATACATTAAATATGAAGGTGTGCAGTTCTTTAACTTCTTCGTAATCGAGACCAAATTTTTCTGCAGCTTCTTTGCGCGATTCATGCCCCCAGCCATTGCTGAGGAGCACGCCGCCAATGTCGAAAAACAGGATTTTTACTGATGTAGCTTCCAATGTTCTTAAACTTTGCTTTTTTGATCTTCAATTGCCTGCAGCAGTTTTTCGAATGGCTTATTGAACTTTTCAATACCTTCATCTTCCAGTTGCTGGGTAATGGTATCTATTTCTATGCCTGCTTTTTTCAAGCTTTCTAATATTTCGGTGGCTTTATCCAAACCCTGCTCTAATGTACTTGCAGCTACGCCATGATCACGGAATGCTTCGATAGTTTCCAATGGCGCGGTATCAACTGTATCAGGACCGATAAGGGCCTCAACATATTTGGTATCTTTAAATGCAGGGTTTTTGCTGCTGGTGCTTGCCCATAACAAACGTTGCGGTTTAGCGCCCTGTGCAGCCAGTTTTTCCCAGCGTTCGCCGCTGAATATTCTTTTATAAATTTCGTAAGCTTTTTTTGCTGACGCAATAGCAACTTCGCCTTTCAGATCACCTAATCCTTTTTCGTCCAGCATTGGATCAACCAAAACATCTATACGGCTCAAAAAGAAACTGGCTACGGATGCGATGTGACCAATTTTGTGACCCGCTTTTAAATGATCTTCCAAGCCGGCAATGTAAGCTTCGGTTACTTCTTCATAACGCTTTAAGCCAAACAGCAACGTAACGTTGATATTGATCCCTTTTGCAATAGATTGCCTGATGGCAGCCAATCCGGGTTGTGTGCCGGGGATTTTGATCATTACATTTTTGCGGTTAACTTTTTTCCAAAGGTCTTCTGCCTGTTTAGCAGTTTCTTCTGTTTTTAAAGCTAAAAACGGCGATACTTCCAGGCTAACGTATCCATCTGCGCCTACAACACCTTCGTTGTATACACCATCAAAAAGATCAGCTGCTTTTTGTATGTCACTTATTGCCAGACCAAAAAATATCTCTTCATTGGTTTTATCACTTTCTGAAAGTGTGCGGATATCTTCGTCATAGTCAGAACTGCTGGTAATGGCTTTTTCAAAAATGGCAGGGTTTGAGGTAACACCTCTTACTCCGTCCTCATCAATCAGTTTTTTTAAGTTCCCTGATGAAATAATTTGACGGTCTATAAAATCCAGCCAGATACTTTGTCCGAAGCTGTGTATTTGTTTTACTTTATTAGTTTCCATTGTAATGTAGTTTTAAATTATTGTTCTTTCTGGACTGTAAATTTCGTCAATAAACGTACCACCTATTGTCAGGTAATAGTAGTATTACACTTCTTAATCAGGCAACCAAAATCTCAACATTATAGTTGATAAAAAGGCCGCTTTCAATTACACCGGTGATAGATTTTATCTTTATCTCCAGGTCATCTGTTACCTGAGTAAACTGGGCATCCAATATCAAATTGCCGCTTTCAGTAATAACAGGTCCATCTTTTCCTTTAGCCGGCCTTAACAAAAGGCTTTCAACACCCAATTTGGTTAACTCTTCTTCCACGTGCAATAATGCTTCCGGGAAAACCTCAATCGGTATAGGAAAATTGGTTCCTAGTTTATTTACCAGTTTACTGTCGTCAATTATAATGTAGTTTAGCGGGCTGGAACTGATCAATAGTTTTTCTTTAAACATAGCCCCGCCTCTACCTTTAATCAAATTATGGTTGGGGTCTACTTCATCGGCGCCATCAAATAACCAGTCGGGCCGGTTATCAAACAGTGTGGTCAACGGGATCCCGAGGTTGCTGCAAGCCATCGCAATTTCAACAGACGTTGGTATCGCTTTAATATTCAGCTGCTCTGCTTTAATTTTTTTGGCGATGGCAAATAACGCCATATAAACTGTAGAGCCGGATCCGACACCTAATATGTCTCCGTCCTTAACCTTTTCGGCAATTTTATTGGCAACCTTTTGCTTCCCTTCTTTATTGATGATCGTATCAGACCAGGAAAGATTTTTGATTAAATTACTCTGCCAATTCATTTTTTGAGATGTAAGACGTGAGATTTGAGATATGAGAAAAAGAACGCGGTCTCAAATCTCACATCTAATATCTCAAATCTATAATAGTGCTTTTGCCCTTTTAACTACGTTATCTACTGTAAAACCGAAATGTTTGAAAAGGTCTTCTGCCGGTGCTGATTCACCAAAAGTGGTCATACCCAGCATGTCGCCTTCGTCGGTAGTATATTTGTGCCAGCCCATTGGAGAGGCCATTTCCACTGCCAAACGTTTGCGGGAAGCTTTCGGAAATACTTTTTCCTTGTAGGCGGCATCCTGTTTTTCAAATAGTTCCCAGCTTGGCATACTTACCACGCGGGTTGAGATTCCTTCAGCTTCCAGTTTTTCCTGTGCCTGCATAATCAAGGAAACTTCAGATCCTGTTGCCATTAAAATCAGGTCGGGGTTTTTGCTTGCTTCTGATAGGATGTAAGCGCCTTTCTCTAATTCGCTTGCTTTGCCATATTTATCCTGGTCTAATATTGGCAGGCCCTGGCGGGTAAACACCAGCACAACCGGACCTCCTTTATGCTCTAAAGCCACACGCCATGCATGTGAGCTTTCGTTTGCATCGGCCGGGCGTATTACTGTTATATTTGGTATAGAACGCAGAGAAGCCAATTGTTCAATAGGCTGGTGCGTAGTTCCGTCCTCGCCTAAGCCAATACTGTCATGTGTATAAACAAATATCGGGCTTACCTTCATAATGGCAGCCAAACGAATCGGCGGCCGCATATATTCTGAAAACATCAGGAAGGTTGCTCCAAACGGGATAACGCCTTTGGTGAGCGCCATGCCATTTAATGCCGAGCCCATGGCATGCTCGCGTATTCCGAAATGGAAGTTACGGCCATTCCTGTTTTCGGAGGTAAAAGAATCATATTCCTTTAAGTTTGTTTCGGTTGATGGTGAAAGGTCTGCCGAACCACCAATAAGGTTAGGAAGCTTTGCGGCTATTGCATTTAAAACTTTTCCGGAGGCCTGGCGGGTTGCCATTTTTGGATCAGATCCCTTAAATACCGGTAAAGCATCTTTCCATCCTTCAGGAAGCTTTCCGCTTGCTAAAAGCTCATATTCAGCTGCCAGTTCAGGATATTTGGCCTTATAGTCACTGAATAATTTATTCCATTTTTCTTCACGTCCTTCTCCGCGGGCGCCCGCTTTACGGTAAAAATCTAATACTTCCGGAGCTACGTCAAATGATTTTTCAGGATCAAATCCAAAGAAATTCTTAACCAGCTTCACCTCATCCGGCCCCAGCGGCGATCCATGTGAGCCTGCTGTTCCGGATTTATTCGGACTTCCATAAGCTATAAGGGAACGCACCCTTATCAACGATGGTTTTTGCGCTTCTGCTTTGGCGTTTATCAGCGCTAATTCTAGTGCGTGGGTATCATTCACATCAGGAAGCTCCTGTACATGCCAACCATAAGCCCTGAAACGTTCACTAACATCTTCATTAAAAGTAATATCCGTGCTGCCTTCTATCGAAATATGATTGTCATCATACAGATAGATCATATTCCCTAATTCCAGGTGACCGGCCATAGAGGCAGCTTCGGAAGTTACGCCTTCCATCATATCGCCGTCGCTGCAAATAACATAAATCTTGTAATCGAACAGGTTGAAGCCCGGCTTATTGTAACGTGCTGCCAAATGTTTTTGGGCGATAGCGAAACCAACGCCATTGGCAAACCCCTGTCCTAAAGGACCGGTGGTTACGTCAATTCCAGGGCACAAGCCGTATTCCGGGTGGCCTGCTGTTTTACTGTTCATCTGACGGAAATTCTTTATATCATCCAGCGTAACATCGTACCCGGTAAGATATAAAAAGTTATACTGCAGCATGCAGGCGTGCCCCGCTGAAAGAATAAACCTGTCGCGATGTGCCCAATCCGGATTTTTGGGATTGTAATTCATAAATTTGGTCCAAAGCACGTGGCCCATCGGGGCAAGTGCCATTGGGGTGCCGGGATGGCCTGAATTTGCTTTTTGTACTGCATCAGCAGCCAGTACTCTTACCGTATTAATTCCAAGGGTTTCTATGTCTTGTTTAGTTGCGTCCATTTTTTGTGTAGTTGATTTATATTGATTGAGCTTTTTCCAACGTGGTCGTTTCCGGGGCAAAATCCTTAACCCATAATCTTGCACCCCCTTTTATTCCGTCTGCATTTGATACAATTTTCATGTTCTTATCCAGCTTAAAAGTGAGTTTATCAGAATTTCCGCCACCTATATATAAATAATCGTAATTAAATACTGTTTTTAAAACTTCGAATACTTTTTGCATCCGGCGGTTCCATTTTTTGTATCCTTCTTTTTCAATGGCCATTTCACCGATGTACTTATCGTATGATTTCGATTTGCCGAAAGGCTGGTGAGAAAACTCAAGATGCGGCAACAGATCTCCGTTATATAATAACGCGGTGCCAAAGCCGGTGCCCAGGGTGATGACCATCTCGAGGCCTTTTCCCTTAACAACGCCCAACCCCTGCATATCTGCATCATTTACTACTTTAGCCGGCTGCCCTAATTCTTCCTGTAGTTTTTTAGACAGGTCAAAATCTTTCCATAGCTCAGTGCTTAAGTTAGGTGCAGTTTTTACAACCCCGTCTTTTACAAAGCCTGGAAAGCCAACCGAAATCCGGTCGTAATTCGGAAAATCCTTTACCAGTGTTTTTATCGATTTAATAACATTTTCGGGACTTGCCGGACTTGGCGTAACTACTTTTTCATAGTTTTTTTCAAGGTCTCCTTTTGGGTTTAAAATAGTACCCTTTATGTGTGAGCCTCCAATATCAATGGAGAGGATTTTTAGCTGGTCGGGAGTAGTTTTCATTAATTTTTTTGGCAGAAAAATATATTAGGATAATTGGTTACTGATTAGCGGATGTAAATATCATAATTAAATGATAATTAATTGTTACTGATAACCATATTATTCAAAGCCAAATAAACAATATAAGAATAACATTATATGTAATCGGTTTGTTTTTTTTCAAAGTTTAACGGGCTTTTTACAATGGAATTGCAATGATGATTAAAATGGCGAAGGAGGTAAATAAGACAAAATGAATAAAGAATGGCAGGTTCGTATCAGATAACGCTAATAAATTTCCCCCCCGGTTAATTGTTTTTACTAAATTTAACGCTTGTAATCGAATACCACAACACCAGCATGAAAAAAGTTTACCTGTTTATGTTTACCGGCGTAATTGCAATTGTACTGGTAATTATAATTTTAATGAACTTTGATCCTAAGCTTGAAACCTGGGGTGGCTTTCTTGCCGGAGGGGCCGTTGCATTTTTAATTGTAAAGCTTCCATCGATAATTGCTTATTTTAAAAGTAAACGGCAAAAAGGAACAAAATAAAACCCAATGCGATGTTTTTTAATTTCCGTTATCCCATGATTCTTTTTTTATTGAGCTTTGTTGGTATTATGCTGGGATTGGTGTTCAGGATATTACACTGGCCGGGAGCATCATTAACGATTGGGAGCATGATAATGGTACAGGCCATCTCGATACTTTGGCTGATCATTATAATAATAAAAGGTAAAAATTAAACTTTGCAGGTCAGGTGGCTTTTACCATGAATATAGTGTGGACTGAAAGGTTGTGATATACATTAAAGCCAATAATTATTAAAAATTAAGACAGGTAATTCTAAATCCTCCGTTTTGCTTGCAAAAGGGTGGGTGGTCGGGCGAAGCAACGACCGGGTGGGTAAATATACAAGGGGTATCAGCGCAATTATGGCGCGTGGACCCAACCCAACATCGCTGCGTTGGTGACCCTTTCTTTGCAGAAAGAGGCTGATTTTTTATTTAAAATCCTTTTTTTCTGGTAATACCAGGCTTTCTTGGCCTCCGCGTTTCAGGGACGCCGACTTCATCGGCTCCATATTGCCGTGCCATTTTAGCTATGCGTTCTTCAAGTGTTTCGGTGGTCAGGCGTTCGCGTCCAAGGCTGTCAACCATAATAGGGAAGGCAAAAGGCGTGGGCCGTTCTATGACTTTTAAAATAATATTTTGTTTGATGATCCGCTGCAGGGCCATCCTGAGCCTGAATTCTTCCAGCTGAAAAGCCAATGCCTCGTTGTAGGCCTGCCTGACCAATAAATTGTCAGGCTCGTACTCACTGAATACTTCGAACAGCAAGGAAGTGGATGCCTGCAGGTGCTTGTTTTTTACCGGCTGACCGGGATAACCTGTAAACACCAATCCGCCAATATGGGCAATATCCCGGAAACGCCTTCGTGCCATTTCGTTGGCGTTTAAGCTGTGCTGGATGTCTTCGAGCAGGTTATTAATGGAGAAAAAACTGACGTCTTCCAAAGCCTGTTCTATCGGAATATCGTCGTCGGTCAGTAACTCGAAGCCGTAGTCATTCATCGCAATGGAAAAGCTGGCAGGTTTTATTTTGCTGATGCGGTAAGCCAGCAGGGAGGCCATGCCTTCATGTACCAATCGTCCCTCAAAAGGATAAAACAGTAAATGATGCCCCTGCTGTGATTTAAATGATTCAATTAAAAACTCATGGCTCTCCGGCAGATGAGAAAGTTCTTTTTGCAGATCAAACAATGGTGTTAAGGCAATTACCTCTTCATCCTTTGCTGTACCGTGCGCTACTTCATCCAGCTTATCCCTGAAAACAGCCGCCAATTGTGATGACAGCGGCATCCGTCCACCGGCCCAGCTTGGGATCATTCCCTTGGTTGCATTTGATTTTTTTACGTAGGCTGTCATTTCTTTTATGCGTACAAATTCCAGGCTGCGGCCTGCAAACCAAAACGTGTTGCCAGGCTTTAACTTCGATATAAATGATTCTTCTATTGTACCCAAACTGCCGCCGCTCACCCAGCTCACGCGGATACTTAGTTCGCTGGTGATGGTACCTATACTTAACCTGTGCCGCATGGCTACCCTGCGGCTGTTTACTTTAAAAAGTCCGTCTTCTACTTCTACCTTTAAAAATTCATCATATTGGGCTAGCGTTTTGCCGCCTGTGGTAATAAAATCGAGCAACTGGTTAAATTCATTCCGCGTTAAATCCGCAAAAGCAAAAGTTGTTTTTACCTCTTTAAAAAGCTCATCAGCCCTGAACCCATCCGATACGGCCAGCGTTACCATATATTGGATCAACACATCCATGGTGAGCAACATCGGATCGCGGCTTTCAAATATTCCTTCTTTTATGGCTTGTTTAAGCGCCGCGCCTTCCAGCAATTCGAGCGAATGCGTAGGCACAAAGTATGCTTTTGACACGGCCCCGGGATGGTGTCCGCTGCGGCCTGCGCGCTGCATAAAACGGGCTACGCCTTTTGGGCTACCCACCTGTACCACGGTGTCCACCGGCCTGAAATCAACCCCAAGATCTAAGCTCGAGGTACATACCACTACCTTTAGCGCCTGGGCATGCAGGGCCTGTTCTACCCAGTTACGTAACTCATTATCGAGCGAGCCATGGTGCATGGCCATAATGCCGGCGTATTCCGGGTAATTGTTTAAGATGGCATGGTACCAGATTTCGGATTGCGACCTTGTATTGGTAAATATAAGCGTAGTTACACTTTTGGCGACGATTTCCATTACCTGCGGCAACAACTTTAACCCAATGTGCCCGGCCCATGAATAGCTTTCAATATTTTCAGGAATGATGGACTTGATGAGCAGTTTTTTATCAAGGTTAGCCCTCACCATCTTTATTTTATCAGCGGGAAAATCATTACCCAGCAACACATCTGCAGCTTGTTCTAAATTACCAATGGTTGCGCTGATACCCCAGATTTTGAGTTGGCAGTTTTCAGTTTGCAGTAGGCAGTCCTTGCCAGTTTGGGGTTTGCGATTTGAAGCTTGCAATTCAAAACCACTGCCGACGGCCAACTGCTTACTGCTTACAGCGCATATGGCCTTCAAGCGGGAAAGGCCTAACTCTACCTGAACGCCGCGTTTGGTGCCCAACAGTTCATGCCATTCGTCGATGACTACTACCTTGAGGTTCTGGAATATTTTTGGGTATTCTTTCTGAGCCATCATCAGGTGCAGGCTTTCCGGCGTGGTGAGCAGCACTTCGGGCAACTTTTTTTTTAGCGCCTGTTTTTCAGCTGCGGGCGTATCGCCGGTACGGGTAGCAATTTTCCAGGGAATGCCAAGCTCATCGCAAACTTCCTGCATTGCTTTTTTTATATCGTTTGTTAATGCGCGCAGTGGGGTTATCCATAGCATCAGCAAGCCGTTATTGGTTTGCCGGGCATAACTTTCGGGGTGCTTATTGATAAAATCAGCCAGGAAAGGCAGGAACAGTGCAAACGTTTTACCACTGCCGGTAGGGGCGTTCAGCAAACCGGAAAAGCCACCGAGGTACGCGGCCTCCATGTCCTGCTGAAAAGCAAACTGCTGCCAGTTTTTTTGTTGATACCATTGCCGGATAACCTGCTGCCCTTTCGTGATCATGCCAATAATATACAACGGAAATTATAATTAGTTGTATGCAGGGTTGAAAAAGAAAAGATTTAATATTAAATAAATAAAAAAGTCCTGCTGATTAATGGCAGGACTTTTCTATCAGCAGTTACAATTTACTTTTTCTCCGGCATTAAGATCAGCTTAATTAAGTTGCTGCCGCTTAAATATTTATTTGCGGCGTCTTTGGTGCTTTGTACGGTTACGTTGCTCAAATCACTAACGTGATGAAGGATGTCATCCGGGTTTTGGTCGTTTTGCACGGCAGCACCTAAATAGCCGGCCCAAAAAACATTTTCTTTCAGTTGCACCTGGGTTGAGCGGGCCTCCTGTACGGCAAATTTTTCAACATCGGCAGGTAAGGCACCATTTTGTTTGATCTTATCAATTTCTTCTATTGTGGCGCTGATCAGCTTATCCACGTTAGCCGGGGCGCATTCAAAGCTAATGGTAAAACTATACCGGCCCTCGGGGATCTTTTTATAGCTTGCACGCGCTCCCGGTGAGTACACCATGCCTTCTTTTTCACGTAGTCTTTCATCCAGCTTAATTTGTAAAATAGCTTCCAGCGCATCAACCTGGATATTATTGGCGCTATTATATATGTAATCGCCGCTAAATATTAACTGCACACTGGCTTTATCGCCTATGCCTTTATATACTGTTTTTGTGATCTGGCCCGGAGGAGGATTGATATTTAAATTTTTGTAAGTTTCCTTACGGTTAGTTGAAGGCAAAGCACCCAAATAATTTTCCAGGTAAGGTGTAATGGTCTTTACATCAAAGTTGCCCACTAATGTAAATACAAAGCCGCTTGCGTCAGCGAATCTGTCTTTATAAAAGGCATAAGCTTTATCAAGATCGGCCGTTTTTAGCCGTTCGGGTGTGATCACCATTCCCCTGAAATTACGATTGGATAAAACAG
>JAQNCM010000217.1 GCA_029237615.1 Mucilaginibacter sp. | reverse complement strand
TTGTTTTATCGCAGCAATTTGGTCAACCAGGTGATTTATCCGCTTAATATCGGGCAAGCCGTCTTTTTGAGTCAAAACGTTTGATCCGATCTTAATAATTATACGCTGATAGTTGTAAGCCATTTTTATAATAAATGGTGCAATATACAGCTAAAAAATAGTAGATTATGGTAATAATGATTAACTTTTTAAATAATTAGTAAGTTTAATTCAGTTATTAGCAATAAATGTACTTTTTTAGATGAAAAATGCCTAAAAATAGAAAATATCTATACTTTTTACTTTATATTAATATTAAAATGCGTTTTTTAACTAATAAATCCTTTGACATACTCTTTGGTCAATTCCTCTTTTGGATTGAGTAACACTTCTTCAGTTGGACCGAATTCAATGATCCTGCCCATATAAACAAATACGATATAGTCAGAAACGCGCCGGGCCTGCCGCAGAATATGGGTTACCAATACAATGGAGTATTTTTCTTTTAAGCTGATAAAAAGATCTTCGATTATTGAAGTGGAGACAGGGTCGAGTGCGGATGTCGACTCATCTCCTAAAATAATCTCAGGGCCAACAGCCAACCCCCTGGCCAGGCATAAACGCTGCTGCTGGCCAATGGATAAACGTGTTGCCGGTGCATTTAAACGGTCTTTAACCTCGTTCCATAAACCGGTAGCTTTTAATTGTTCTTCTACCAATTCATCAAGCACTTGTTTTTTACGAATGCCGTGAATCCGCGGACCATAAGCAACGTTATCGTAAATAGACATAGGCAGGGGATAAGGCCGCTGGGAAAGCAACCCCATTTTTTTACGGATGTGAGTTACTTCGGCACCGGGAGCATAAATGTCTTCATTGTCAACCAAAACTTTACCTGTTATTTTTACGCTGTCATTATTATCAAGCAGGCGGTTAAAGGATTTTAATAAAGTTGTTTTACCGCAGCCGGAGGGGCCTATGATAGAAGTTACTTTTTTATCAGGGATATTTATGTTGATATCATTTAAAATGTGCTGGTTGCCAATGTGCACATTTAAATGTTGTACGCTGATATGTGGTGTTTGAGTCATTAAATGTTGTGTTTTGAAAATTTCTTTATCAGTATTTCGGCTAATACAGTGATAACTAATACAATAATGGTGAGGATGAGCGCAGAGGCATAGCCGCGACCCTGCACTTCTTCAACCGGGCTGCTTAATTGAAAAAAGATTGCCAGGGGAAGCGTGGCTGCAGGTTCATGCAGGGAGGTGGGTATATTGTCGCTAAAACCGGCGGTAAATAATACCGATGCAACGTCGCCAATTGCCCTGCCGAACGATAATAATATGGCAGTAAATATACCTGGCCTTATCTGCCTTAAAACCACTTTGGCCATTTCCCAGCGAGTAGCGCCTAAAGAAAGTGTTGCGTCCCTTAATTCCAATGGTACCGTACGGATCACCTCATCCAGCGTGCGCACAAGTATTGGTATAACCAGTAGCGTTACAGCTATAATGCCGCCTAACAATGATGCCCTGATCCCGAAATAAACCATTATCAAAAAGCCAAAAGCGCCATAAACAATGGAAGGGATACCAAACAAAACATCAAATGCCGCCCGCAGTGTATCGGACAAGAACTTTTTACCATCCATATACATGTTGATGAATATGGCAACAGGTATGCTGATGATAAGCCCCAATACTGTTGCGCCTCCGGCTACATAAAGTGAGCCGATAATAGCGTTCAATATGCCACCTTCTTTGCCGATATAAAAACCTCCGCCGGGTGTTTTGGTGAGCATGTCAAGGTTCATATAAGGAGCACCTTTGACAAATACCGTTCCGACAATGAGAAAAAAGCTGCCGCCAACTACCAGAGTAGCCAATATCATCAGCGACCTAAAAAATAATTCTTCTAATTTTCGTCTTTTCATCCAACAAGATTTCTTTCCAAGCGGGTTAATATCACCCTCGAGATAATATTAAACAACAGGATAATTATAAAAAGCAGTAGCGCTGCAAACATCAAAGCAGAATCATAAAGCGGAATGGACATCATCTCACCATAATTATTAGCTATTAACGCGGGAAGCGGATAACCCGGATCAAAAACGGAATGCGGCACAACCGCATTATTGCCACATACCATTAATACGGCTATGGTTTCGCCAAACGCGCGTGATATGGCTAAAACCACGGCCGCAACAATTCCCGGAAGCGCTTTACGCAGTACAACCTTTTTAATGGTTTCCCATTGAGTGGCGCCTAACGAAAGTGAGGCATCCTTTAATTCCTGCGGTATGGTTCTGAGTACTTCGCTGATAATGCTTACGATCAGCGGAAAGATCATTACCGCTAAAACAATTCCGCCGGCCAAAACTGAATATCCGGTGGAATAATCAACAAAGTGGGGCGCAATATATTTTTGAATAAAGGGAATGATAAAAAGTACCCCCCAAACACCAAATATAACCGGCGGTATTCCCGAAAGCAGGTTTACAAAGGGAACCAAAATTCTTTTTATGCGTGCAGGTGCATATTCAACAAGGTATAAAGCGGTAAGCAAACACAGGGGCAACGCTATAACAATAGCAATACCGGTTACCCATAATGTGCCCATTATAAACGGATAAAAGCCAAACAGCCCTTTGAGCGGTTTCCAAACACTTGAAGTGACCAGGTTACCCCATGATGATTTATGTAATAAAGGGATAGAATGGTAATACAAACCAATCCCTATAACCAGTAATAATGAAACTGATGCCAGTGTAAATACCAGCATCAGTTTTGAAATAATTTTATCTTTTAGTAAACGCATGGGTTGTTTTGGGTTAGCCCACTCTAAAAATCTCCCTCCGGGAGTCCTATGGAGGGAGGGTTAGGTGGGGCTTTTTAATCTACCTTCTTCAATTCCTCCTGAATTTTGGTTTTAGCCAGCGGGATATAACCGTTTTCGTCAACAAATTTTTGACCGGTTGTTAATACATATTTCACAAATTCTACCAGCTCTTTTTTCTTTGGCTTTCCCTTAAATAAAAAGCCAAGATTGCGGGCTGGGGGCGAAGGGTACTTTCCTTCACCTATTGCGGTGGTTAACTCGTCAATGGTAGCATAAAAATTTTCATTGGCATCAATTTTACCGTTGCCATTCACATCAATTGGCAACGCATGCACGCCGGCGACCGGCTTGCGTGTTTTTAGATCATACAGGTACGCCAGATTGTTATAACCAATAGCTGCCGGATCTTTTTTAACCGCCTGTGCTAAACCGGGATCGCCAAAAACACCTACGCCAAGCAGGTCTTCCTGTTTTTTGCCAAAATATTTAGCCCAGGTTTCTCCTGCGCCGGCGGCGTCCGACCGCGTGTAAACATGTATGGGTACAGCTGCTTTGCCGGCAACCTGTTTCCAGTTTTTTATACTTCCGGTCACAAAAATGTCCAGGAACTGGTCTCTTTTTACACCTTTGGCAAGTAATTCTGCGGCGTTAGGGTTCCCGGTATTAAACGTTGGTACCACCGCATCTTTTGTTACATAGATAGTATAAGCGCCTTTTTTAATTTCTGAAGGATCAATATCCCTTGAGGCTAATCCTATATCAACCAAGCCGGATAAGGCATCGGTTATCCCTTTACCGGCACCGCCTGCTGAAATATTAAACTTAACGTTTGGATGGATCTTTTTAAATTCATCGGCCCACTTTACAGTGATGGGGTATAGCGCAAAGGCACCTGATATACTTATCGTCCCTTCAAGATCATCTGCGGGATGCACGTTAGTCTTATGCATCACAAATGACGAAGTAATTAATAAAACACCTGAAGCAGCTATTACTGCGATGAGGAATCTGGGGTTTAATATCTTTTTTATCATTATATTTTATTTAAAAAGTCAATTGTAATTGTGCCTCAAAAATGTTGTTTTTAACCTGCGTAACGGGTTCACGGCGATCAACGTAGTCAACTGATAACCTGGCCCAGGTGTTAAAGAAGTAATTGATCCCCCCTGTATAATAGTTGGTGCGAACATTTGTTGTAGCCTGATTGGGATCGTAGGTATCATATTTTGCGGCAAGCTGCAGCTTTTTTGGGATTACAAAATAAGTAGCCTGGCCATACCAGCCCTCTCTTTTAATGATGCCGTCGGTGCCTTTATCGTATTCAGCTTGTAAAGCGAGGGCACCTATCACATACCTGGCATCAAAACCAACCCGGTTGCGTTTTTGGTTTTTCGCCGGTGTTCCATAATTACCCTGCCCGTTATAAAAATCGCCGGATATGGTAAGATCCTTAACGGGATGGATGCTAAACCGGCCTGCTATGTCTTTATGGTTATTGTTATCAGTGGTTACGTCATACCCTGCACCGTTAAAAATACCCAGGGTATAATCAAACAGGTACCGGCCATCTACTTTTACAAAGCTGCCATTTACCTGGATGCCAATGTCCCTGCCATTCTGATTGCCAATTACATCTGACGATCTTCCGGCAAGCGCATTAACCACTTGTGAGCGGTCAATAAAGTCGAGCTGACTATCCGAAATCAGGCTTTCGAGTGAATAGGGGACCTTGAACTGACCGGCGGTGAACTTTAAATAATCAGCTATTTTATAAGTAGTATAGGCATCCAGCAATTTAGTGGTTGCTGAAAATTCAGTGTACACTTCGTAATTCCAGTTGTCGTTAATATCGCCTTTTACATCAAGACGGGCGCGATGGAGCAGGAACGTGTTGTTTACACCAGATTGTTGAAATCCTTCATATTCTGTTTGGACCAGGCCGCTTATTTGTAAAGCCCTGCTGCCAATAGTTATACCATGCTGGTTTTCTTTTTCTTTATCTCTTTTAGCCTGTTCTTTTACAGCCTGGTCTGCGCGGATTGAATCGGCTTCTTGCTGGCTCAAAACGTTCTTTTTAATAAGCAGGTTTAAAAGGTCTTCATTTTGTTGTGCTTTTGAAGTAAAAGCAGCGAAAAGTATAGCCAATACGATGGCCGGTCTGATTACGTAAGGTAATTTCATTTGTTAAGGTTATTCGTGAAAGATTAATTAGTAGCTGTGTGGAATTGAAGGGGCATCAACAACAACACATGCAACCTGGCATTTTGGAATAGCGGAATAAAGCTGAATTAAATTGCAAGTACAGATTAGAGGTTTTCATTTTTTAATATCTATAAAGTCTACCTATTTAGTAGTGTAAAAGTATAAGTATTATTTTAATTCACAAATGTTTATTTAAAAAAAAGTAAGAATAAGTATATTGTATTTATTATCAATTGATAATAAGGTAGTTATAAATAAAAAAAACCGGCAATTTTACAGCTACCGGTTATAAAACAATAAAATCACCTCAAACTTTATTGTATTTCATCGCCCTGTTTGATCTCATCCGAGGCATGCAGCAGGATTTTATCATCCGGTTTAAGGTCGCCGAACACTTCTGTTGAATCGTTACTTGCCAATCCTTCTTTTATATTGACCAGGTTAGCTTTGCCATTTTTTATGGTAACAACATATTCTTTTTCGGTAGACCTGACAATGGCCGAATTCGGCACCAGCAGCGATTTTGCTCCTGACACCATCGGTATTTTTACTTCGGCATACATGCCGGGTTTCAATTGCCCGTTTTTGTTTGCTACGTCAATTTCTATAGCTTCCTGCCTCATGCTGCCTAAAGCATTTGCCGAACGGCTTATTTTCGCAGTATGGGCCTGTCCTGGCATGGCATTAAAAATAAAGGTGACCGGCTGGCTCAGGTCTACCTTATCTACATAGTCCTCAGGAATGTAAACAGTAAGGCGCATTTTATTGATATCCTGTATAATCAGCATGGGCTGATCTGTTCCTTTCCCGGGTGCAACCAATGCGCCGGGAGAAACGTTTCTTTGAACGATCATTCCATCAAAAGGAGCATAGATGTGCAGGTATCCCTGCATTGTCCGTACCGCCTCAACATTTGCATGCTCTGACTGCGCCATCGCCAAATCTGCTTTCATTTTAGAATTTGCGTTGTCAAGGTCCAGAGGCGACACAGACCCCGGCTCTTTGGCGGCTTCCTTAAGGCGTTCATATTTTTCTTTGCTTGCTTCTGCGTTTTCCCGTGATTGCATATACCGCGAATTGGTAGCCTGTAATTGTGACTCCATTTCAGGCGCTTCCAATGTCGTTAGTAACTGACCCTTTTTTACGATTGCGCCGCGGTCTACAAATAATTGTTTCACAAAACCGTTTACTTTGGGGAAAAGGTTTACTTCATTAAAGGGAACTAACTGACCCGGCAAATTGGCAGAGCTTGATAATGCCTTTTCAGAAACGGTACCAAATTCATATTTACTGGTATTTTTCTTTGATTGCACGGTTAAATCAACCGGTTTTTGATTCTCAGAACAGGCTGCGAGCAAACCGGTTACAGCTATTAACAAATAAGATCTATATTTCATGGTGTTGGATAATTAAATTGGTGGTTTCGGTTGATTTTTCGGGCATTAGTGATGGTTCGTCATAGGTGGTTTTATTTTGGACCCATGCAAAAACCATCGGAAGTATAAATAAGGCTGCAAGTGTTGATGCAAATAAACCGCCGATAACTGCGCGCCCAAGCGGAGCGGATTGTTCTCCCGCTTCGCCCATGCCCGAAGCCATCGGGATCATCCCGGCAATCATTGCCAAACTTGTCATCAGGATAGGCCGTAGACGGATAGAGGAACTGGTAATTGCCGCCCTGGTGGAATCTCTGAACTCCAGCCGCAATTTTTCTGCATTTGTTACGATCAGGATGGCATTTGCTACGGATACACCTGTTGACATGATCATACCCATGTAAGACTGAAGGTTGAGTGTGGAACCTGTTACTAACAAGGCGGTTATTGAACCTAATATTACGGCAGGGATAGTTACCAGTACCGTTAAAGATACTTTGAATGACTGATAGTTTGCCGCCAGCAATAAGAATATCACCAGGATGGCAAATGCCAAACCATTTTGCAGGCTGGTTAGCGTCTCAGTCAAAAGTCCCGACATACCACCGATTTCAGCGATCAGCCCTTTTGGAGGTGCTCCGATGGATTTAACCGCTTGTTGAACAGCCGTAGTGGCCGAACCAAGATCCTTTTTATAAATATTTGCGCTTACAGTAATGAAACGCCGGGGGCCGGTACGGTCATATTCGCCCGGCGCGGTGTTTGTTTTAAAAGTTGCAACATCTGCAAGGGTAGGGCTGCTTTGGCCTTTTACAAGGGGTATTTCCTTTAGCTCATCCAAATTATCCATAACGTATTCGGGTATCTGGGCCTGTACCTGGTAGGTATACGCATTTTTTTCATCCAGCCATAAATTTTTAAGTGTATAGCGGCTGGAAGAAGTACTTTCTGTTACAGAACGCGCAATATCACTTACATTTAACCCCAATTGTGACACCTTTAAGCGGTCGAGCGTTATGGAAATTACCGGGTAATCCAAAGGCTGATTGATTTGCACATCACGCAGGTATGAAATTTGTTTAAGCTTTCCTAAAACTTTATAAGCGTAAGTTTTTATCTGCTGCAGATCCTTGCCGGCTACCTGAACTTCAATGGGCGTGTTGGCGCCCTGGCTCATTATCTTTTCAGTCATGTCAATGGGTTCAAAAGTAATTGACATCCCGGGCAGCTCATGGGCTATGTTTTTTCGCAGTGCGTCCTTCAGCTCGTCCATATTAACCTTGTAATTTTCATCAAGGTTTACCTGTAAAATCGCTTCGTGTGTGCCGGTATTAAAAACGTACAGGTTACTGCTACCAAAACTGCTGGGCACCAAACCGATGTAACCGGATGTGATTTTTACATGGTTGTTAACGGTTTGGCTGATGATATGCAGTACCTGTTTAAATTTATCTTCCGTACGTTCCAGCCGTGTACCCTGTGGTTCTTTCAGGCGGATCTGGAACTGGCCGTTATTAAGCTTAGGCATCATATCCTTACCGATGACAATGAATCCTACGCCGGCGAGCACTATTACTACTACCAGGTAAGTAAGTACATACAACTTTTTACGAAGCATCAAACGCTGAATGATTCTAACAAACCGCTGTTTTACTCTTTCAAAAAGATCATTGTCTTCAGGATGGTCTTCTTCCTGCTGCTGGTGCATATTCACCTGGCCTTCCTCATATTTATCAAGTGATTCTCCCGCATGCGCATGGACCTTGCCATGATGGTAGGTCTGATAGCGTTCTGCTTTTATCATCCAGTTGCTCAATATGGGCACCAGAGTTTGAGCAATAATGAAAGAAACGATCATGGTTAAACCAATTGACATTGACAACGGTAAAAACATCGCCTTTGGCACACCATTCATCATAAAGGATGGAGCGAAAACTGCCAGAATACATAATAATATCAGTAACAGTGGAAACGAAATTTCCTCACAGGCATCATAGATAGCCAGCCGTTTGGACTTTCCCATTTCCAGGTGCTGGTGGATGTTTTCTATCGTCACAGTTGCCTGGTCTACCAGAATACCGATAGCCAGCGCCAGACCGCTCAATGTCATAATATTAATGGTTTGGCCAAATAAGCTGAGCAAGAGCACCCCGATTAATATGGAAACGGGTATGGTAATGACCACAATTAAGCTGCTGCGCCAATCGCGCAAGAATAGCAGTACCATTAACCCGGTTAATAATGCCCCGAGGCCGCCTTCCGTCATCAGGCTTTTTACGGCATTCACCACAAATACTGATTGGTCAAATTCGTAGGATATCTTTACATCGTTTGGCAACAAGCTTTGCATTTCGGGCAGCTTACTTTTTAAGTTTTGTACCACCGACCATGTAGAGGCCGAGGCAGTTTTTACCACCGGGATATAAATAGAACGTTTACCATTGATGAGTGCATAATCCACGGTAATATCTGCGGCATCGGTAACCCTCGCTATATCTTTTACAAAAACAGGCACCCCATTTTTTGTGAGTACCGGAATATTGCCAAAGTTTTCGGAGTTTTTAACCAGTGTATTCATTGTGGTTAAAAACATCGTATTACCAACCCTTAAGTTACCAGATGGCGACATCACGTTATATTTTGACAACGCTTCTACCACTTCATCCGGGGTTAGGTTAAAGCTTCTCAATTTGTTCGGATCAATACTGAAGACAATTGTCCGGGCATTTGAACCGAAAGGCGGCGGAGCGGAGAGGCCCGGTATGGTTGAAAACATCGGCCGGATACGGGTAGCGGCCAGGTCATAAATGTCTTTCAGATTTTCGCTTTTACTGTCAAAAACCAACTGACCGACCGGCAGGGACGAGGCGTCGTACCTGATTACTTGCGGAGGTAAGGCACCGGGAGGAAAAAAGCTTTGTGCCCTGTTAACCTGCAGCGCCACCTGGGCCGAGGCTTCGGCCATATTTGTGGTTTCGTAAAATGATATCTTAACAATTGTTAAGCCCTGTATACTCTTGCTGCTGATGTTTTTTACACCATCAACATACAGGAATTGATTTTGCAAACCGGTTGCAAAAAAGCCTTCCATTTGCTGCGGCGACATACCGCCGTAGGATTCAATCACATAAATTGTTGGAAGGTTAAGCTTAGGAAAAATATCTATCGGTATATTGATTGCACTGAGCACTGCAAATATTAAAAGGCTCATGGTTATTACTATTACAGTAACAGGCCTTTTCAGTGCGGATGTGACCATTGACATAGTTGATTATTTTAATAAGTTTAAAACAGAAT
>JAQNCM010000604.1 GCA_029237615.1 Mucilaginibacter sp. | reverse complement strand
GCTTCTCTGCCACGCGGATGTGCGCGCCTGCTTCCTCGGCGCAATGGACGACCGCGAGGCCATGCAGCAGGGCGTGCCGGTGGGCGTGCTGCGTATCGCCATGCCCAACGCCGCGCCCGAAGTGCAGCGCGGCTCCGATCAGCGCTGGGAAGAGATCGTTGCCGAGTGCGAACCGATGGCGGAGTCGCCCATCCGCGGCGCGGATGAACTGGCCACCATCATCTACACCTCGGGCACCACGGGCAGGGCGAAAGGGGTGATGCACCGCTTCTCGCTCTTCCCCTACATGGCAGACAGCATCGCCCCGCTGGTCAAAATGGACAGCAGCGAGCGCTTCTTCTCGTATCTTCCGCTGGCACATATCGCGGAGCGCGGCATCATCGAAGCCACCAGCCTGCACATTGGCTGTACGGTCTACTTCACCGCGGGGCAGGACACCTTTCTTGCCGACCTGAAGCGGGCCCAGGCGACGCTGTTCTTCTCCGTGCCCCGCCTCTGGCTACGCTTCCGCCAGGGCGTGCTTGAGAAGGTGCCGCAGACGAAGCTCGACCGGCTGCTGCGCATTCCCATCCTGCGCGATTACGTGAGCCGGAAGATCATCCGCCAGCTCGGACTCGGGAATGTCCGGTGGGCTGCCTCCGGAGCCGCGCCGCTGCCCAATGAGGTGCTCGCCTGGTATCGCCGGCTGGGGCTGCCACTGGTGGAGGGCTACGGGCTGACCGAGACGGGTATCCCCACGCACGCATCACCGCCCAAGGACTTCCGCGTGGGCTACGTGGGAACCGCGGTGCCGTGCGTGGAAGCGCGCATCGGTCCCGAGGAAGAGGTCCAAATTCGCGGGCCGATGACCATGATGGGCTACTTCAGCGATGATCAGCTGACGCGAGAGTTCTTCACCGCGGATGGTTTCCTGCGCACCGGTGACAAGGGCGAGATCGCGCCCGACGGGCAGCTGAAGATCATCGGCCGCATCAAGGAGCAGTTCAAGACCAGCAAGGGCAAATACGTCTCGCCGGTGCCGATCGAGAAACGGCTCAGCATTCATCCGGCGCTTGAGGCGATCTGCGTGATGGGCGCAACCCGGCAGCAGCCATTCGCCATCGCCGTGCTTTCCGCGGACGCGCGCAAGCAGTGCGAGGCAGGCGCGCTCGAAGCTCACTTGGGACAGACGCTCCGTGCGCTCCTGACGGAGGTGAACGAGCAGCTCGATCCGCACGAGCGGCTCTCGTTTCTCGCGCTGGTGGATGGTCCCTGGGATATCAGCAGCGGCCTGGTGACGCCCACACTGAAGCTGAAGCGGAACCTGCTTGAGACGCGCTATGCACCGCAGGTCGAGGGGTGGAGTGCTGCGCAGAAGCCGGTGCTATGGGCTCGCGGTCTCTGAATGAGCCGGCGGGTCTGCTGAGCATCGGCGGCCAGCAGTTGGAGGTCGAGCACATCCGTGCGCAGCAGCCGCATGACTCCGCCGGGCGGGGCACCATCGTTCTGCTGCATGAGGCGCTCGGCTCTATCTCCCACTGGCGCGACTTCCCCCGGCAACTGGCCGACCGATGCAGCCGCGACGTGCTGGTCTACTCGCGGCTGGGTCACGGCCGCTCGGAAGGGCCGCCGGCCCGGCGCACGCGGCAGTACTTCGAGCAGCAATCGCTGGAGATCCTGCCCACCCTGCTCGATCATTTTCGCGTAGAGCATCCCGTGCTGCTGGGCCACAGTGAGGGCGCAGCCATCGCGCTGCTCTACACCGCCCAGCATCAGCGCGCGCCAACTGCGAAGCAGGTGCAGGCGCTCATCCTCGAGTCGCCGATCCTGTTGCTGGAGCCGCGGTCGGCCAGTGGCATGGCGCTCGCCGAGCGCGCCTATCGTGAGACCGACCTGCGCGATCGGCTGGCGCGCCACCATGATGATGCGGATGCTGTCTTCGCCGCCTGGCTCACCATCCGCGAATCCGGCAGCCTGCTGCGCCAGCCTCTGGAGGCTCATCTGCCGCGCATCGAAACACCGGTGCTCATATTGCAGGGCGAGCGGGATGAGTACGCTACGGCGCTGCAAGCCGAGGCGCTGCGCCCCCTTGCTCCCCATCTGCAACTGCTACGTTTGCCGGAGAGCGGTCACACCCCCCATCGCGACCAGCCAGAGATTGTGCTGGAGCGCATCGCGGCCTTCCTCAGCGCACCTCCCGATACAGGTTTCTCTTCCGATAACTTTCCGACCAGTCAGTAAATTTTTTATTGCCAATGGTCGGCCGCGGTGATTAGTCTTCCGCTGTTTTCCCGCATAGTCTGGCTCACGCGCTGTGCGGGCATCATCGCCAGGAGGCCTCGAATCCATGGTTCCGTCCCCCCTCTCCCCCTGCCTGTCACGCATGCTGCGGACGCTCTCACTGCTTACGTTCCTTCTGCTTATCGCCGGCCACGCGCGGGCCCAGGAGTATGTCGGCCGGTATGACATCTACAGCGGCTTCACCACGCTCGAAACGCCCTACCGCGATTTGGTGCAGCGTGGCTATCACCTGCAACTCGGGTACAACGCACGGACGTGGGCTTCGCTCGGCTTCGACTACTCGGTCAGCAGCGGGCACAATACCATCACGCCGAATTTCCTGCCCTTGAATCTGCAGCAGCTTCTCCGCCAGGAACTCGGCCCCGCCTACGCTCTCGTTGCTGTGCCAGCGGATGACACCACGCAGACCTTTGCTGCTGGCCCTCAGTACCAATACCGACGATTCGACAGAGCCACACTCTTTGTTCGCCCGGCGCTTGGCGCAGTGCGCGAATCGGCGACCCCCCACCCGAAGGACCCTTTGAATACTGCCATCGTGCGGCAGCTAGTGCCTTCCGGGCACAAGACCGACTGGCAGGGCTTCTACGGCTTCGGCGGCGGTCTGGATCTCAACGCGACCAAGCACATCTCTCTGCGCATGCAGACGGACGTTGTCTATTACCATCTTTTCAATGACATCCTCCGCGATGGAAGCTGGACGGTGCGTTGGTCCG
>JAQNCM010000525.1 GCA_029237615.1 Mucilaginibacter sp. | reverse complement strand
GCTATGGAGAACGCCTGCGAGGATCTCCCCGCTGCTGGCGATGGAGTGCGCGAAGTGCCCGAGGCCCACCACAAAGGCCAGCAGCCAGATGAGCATCACGGAGCCGCTGATGGAGTGACTGCCGCTGACCAGCCAGGCGACCATCGCGATGATCCACCCACCGATAATGGCGCTCCAGAAGATCGAGGACAGAGGGTGATGGGCATTCTCAAGCCCGATGGCGGCCAGGCTCTCCACATACTTCGGCTGCAGGGCATCGGTTCGCACGGCGAGCGCAGCGAAGGCGAGCGAGCCGATGCAGTTTGAGACGAGTACGATCGCCCACAGGCGCAGTGTCGCGAAGTAGTGGCGGCGCTCACTCAGGACGAGCGCCACCGGGTAAAGGGTATTTTCCGTGAACAACTGAGCGCGGCCCAGGATGACGGCGATGAATCCCACAGGATAGAGCAGCGCTGTGACGAACGAGGCCAAGCCGGCGGTGCCGAGCTCGGCACGCGCGATCGCCGTGGCCAGTCCCGTCAGTCCCATGGTGATCCCGCCAGCGAAGCCAGAGATAGCCAGAGCGCGTGCGGGCCGTTTGAGCTCCTGCCGCGCATTCTTGGCCACCTGCGCATAAATCTGGTGCGCAGTCGGGCGCTCCAGATCCTGCTGCACCTGTGCCGTGGAAGAATCCGATGAACTCGGTCGCGACAATTGCTTCACGGCTTCCCGTATGGGCATGGAACTCCTGACGTACAGTGCTGCGGTTAGGATGCTTTGGGTACGATCGGTACGCGTGCGTGCTCTGCCACCTTACCCTCGCCTCCGCGGAGGGCCCGCTCAAGAATGCGAATGTTGCGAACGATGGCGCTGGAGGGAGCGTCCCAGTACTCCGCCTCTTCCACGCGCACGGTCAGCACCGTGATCTCCGGATCGTCCTCGCCATGAGGAAACCAGGCCTTGAGGTTCGGATGCCACAGCTCGTGGATGCGGGCTTGATCGCGATGGAGAGAAGCCGTGCCGCTGAGGCTGACGAAGATGCTCTGATGCGTGTCGACGTAGGTGAGGTTCACCCTGGAGTCGTCACGGATCTCATCAACCTTCTCGGAGTGGGCGCGCGTGAGAAAGAAGAGCTCGCCTGTGAAGTGATCCTGCTGCGTAGCCATGGGCCGGCTGTAGAGCGATCCGTTCGGGTCGATCGTCGTCAACATGGCGACATGAATGTCTTTGATCAGGCTCCAGATCTTCTCGATTGCTTTCGTCTGCGACTGGGGTTCGGGCATGTGGTCTGACTCCTTTCCGGGATCCCACAGGGGGTTGGATGCCGGCAGAGCAGGGAGTAGGCGAGCGTAGCCGATCCCCGGTTTGATGTGGTTCTCCACCCCTGGGTGGAGATGAGGGGAGGATTGCGGATCGCCAATGTCTACAGGGGTCTGCGGGTGCTTCGCGCTTGCTGCCGGCACCCCGCGATCGCTATAGTCTCTCTCGACCCTCTCGTATGCAAACCAGCCGCCGCAACCTGTCGCATCCGCCAGACAAGGCCGGAGTGGCGCCACGTCATCGTGTGCCAGATCATGGCGCGCTGCGTCTGTCCCGGTGGCTGCTGTGCGGCGCCGGCGCCGTTGCGGTTTGCATCGGCGGGTTGAAGTCGCTGCACGCCGGAGAACGGCTGGACGACGAGCGCCAGAAGTATGCCGACCAGGTATCGCAGACCTACAGCTACCGTTTTGGCAAGGGCGAGCCGTTCCTCCCGAGCAATGCGAAGATCGAAGGGGACACGTTTATCCAGCCGGGCGCCTTCCCAACGGCGCAGTATTGCCGACACTGCCATGAGGCCTCCTATCACCAATGGCGACAGTCGCTGCACGCCAATTCGTTCCGGACGCCGTTCTACACAAAGAATGTCGGCCTGCTGCAGAACACCAAGGGCATGGAGTTCTCAAGGCACTGTGAGGGCTGTCACAACCCGATTGAGTTGTTCTCCGGTCAGGTGACGCCGCAGCCGACATCGAAGGACCGTGAATTCGATCAGGACGGTGTCACCTGCATGGTGTGCCACTCCATCCAGAAGCTGCAGCCGACCTATGGTCTTGGCTCCTACGTGATGGGCGTCCCTGCCGTGATGGTCGATGGGCAAGGCAAGCCGATCCCGGGCGAGGTGAGCTATGCCGAGATCAACGCGCATGTCGACCGACACAAGGCTGCGGTTATGAAGGATTTCTACCGCAGTCCGGAGTACTGCGCGTCCTGCCATAAGGCGAATATTCCGGAGACGCTGAACGATTACAAGTGGCTGCGCGCGATCGGACTCTACGATGAGTGGCAGCAGTCATCCTATGCCAAGCAGTCGCCGCTGCCCTTCTACGAGAAGGACGTTCAGACGTGCCAGAGTTGCCATATGACCCGCGAGCAGGCGATGCAGGCCGATGTGGCTGCGAAGAACGGCACGATTGTGTCGCATCGCTGGATTGGCGGCAACACGGCCGTGCCCTTTCTGTACGGATATGACGAGCAGTTGAAGAAGACGCTTGAGTACCTGAAGGCGGACAAGCTGAACGTGGATCTGTTCGCGCTGGCCAAGCCGGATGGCTCAGACCTGATCGCCCCGCTGGGGACGAAGTCTTTCGAGTTGAAGCCCGGCGACGAGCTGCAGGCGATGGTGGTGATCCAGAACAAGGGCGTGGGCCACACCCTCATCCCTGAGCAGCGCGACATGTACGAGGCGTGGACAGAGTTTGAGCTGAGTGACGCGGATGGCAAGGTGCTGCATGCGAGCGGACGCCTGAGCTCCGACGGAACGCTCGATCCCGAGGCGCACAGCTTCGTCACGCGGCTGCTGGACAAGGATGGCGGGCTGCTGACTAAGCACGAGATCTGGCAGCGGAGAACCACTGCGACGGATGCGACGATTCGCCCCGGCCGTTCCACCCTGGTGCGCTACGGATTCCGCATCCCGAAGGACGGCAGAGGTCCGTATACATTGACAGCCAAGGTGAACTATCGCCACTTCAACGAGGCATTCACTGATTTTGCTCTCGGTACGAAGCACCCGGCGTATCCGGTGGCGGAGATGGCGCTGCGCTCGCGCGTGCTGAAGATAGGGGAGAACGCCCCCGCTGCTGCGGAGCCGAAGGATAACCCGGAGTGGATGCGCTGGAACAACTTCGGTATCGCGCTGCTGGACC
>JAQNCM010000484.1 GCA_029237615.1 Mucilaginibacter sp. | reverse complement strand
CCGCGTTCCAATCCTACATCGCATGGGGTTCGCGCCTCGCCGTCGAGAATTCGCAGACGGAATCTCGTCCGCCGCAGCACATGCCGATGCCGCATTGGGATTGGAACACCAGCGCCGGTCCGCCGGGAAGCCGCATCTCCGCACTCGCCCCGGCAAACGAACCGGAAGACGCCGCGCCGACGTTGCCAGGCGCCGGCGAGTCCGTCGAATTCGCGAAGCACGTCAAATCGCTCTTTCGGGCGCGCGATCGGAAGTCGATGCAGTTCGCGTTCGATCTGTGGTCGTACGCCGACGTCAGCACGCACGCGGACGCGATTCTCGAGCGCGTGCGAAACGGAACGATGCCCTGCGACGGCGCCTGGCCTCGGGAGAAGGTCGACGTTTTCGCGCGCTGGGTCGCTGGCGGCAAGCCGGAATGATGCCCTAGCAGCCCGTCGACCTTGCGAAACGAAGTGGTTGGCGCCATGCCGCGTGTATCTTGCGCTTGAGCCATCCCGCGATTATCTGGGCCCACATTGTCGCCGCTACGTTCGAATAGCGCACAGCAAAGGGCGAGTACCATCTGTCCGAGCGCCTGGGTTGTCGTTACTGCGGCTGGAGTGTAGCCGCGCTTTAGTCTGCTGTCTTGCAGACACCGGGCTCGACGAACCCGGCGAGCAAACGGTGGAAGATGCCGTTGATGTCCTCGGGGGAAGTACGTGGCTTTTGTTCGATCCACCACATCGTTAGCGACAACAGCGCTCCGACGACGTACTCGACTGCAGGTTCCAGTGGCACGCCGCGTTGAGCGCCACGTCGATGCATTGACAGGGCGTTGCGAACCGTCGTCTTAAGCACTTTGCGCAGCTTCATCTGAACAAGGCTTCCTGCCGCTCCACCGGCTATCGCTCTAAAAACCTGCCGATATCCGTCAACGTGCCGGAAAAACGCGAGTGTAAAGGCTAGCGGATCCGCGCCGGACGCTGCGGCGGCAGCGCCCTTCAGCTCCCGTGCGAGGGCTGCCCATTCCGCTTCGCTGAGCAGCAGATCTTGCTTATCGCGGAAATGTGTGTAAAAGGTCGAACGGCCGACGCCGGCGCGCTCGGCAATGTCTTGGACCGTTACGGATTCGTAACCGCGTTCGATGACCAACGAGAGCAATGCATCTCGCAGCATCTGCCTGCTTCGTTGCACGCGGCGGTCTATTTTCTCGTCTCGCATTCAGAAGTTGGACAACGGATGTGCATTCGTCCAGTAATGGACGCGCGGTGCGGCGCTGTTCTTGTATTCAAACTTTCTGGACATTATGTTCAGTATGGCGTATGCGCCCTTAACCGTCAAATGAGGCTGGAATGCTACTTTTGGATATCATCGGGACCATGTTAGTGTGTATGGCCATTGCCGTAGTAGTGACCGCGATTACCGCCGCTTCGCCGGTTCGAATAGGCTGGAAACTGGCGTTCGCGGCCGGCGCCGGCCTTTGGTCCGCGAGTATCGTGCTGCTCGCGATCGCGGGCGCCTTTGCACATCCGTTGGCGCGATTGGAAACGTTCCTTTTTCCGCTCGTCGTGTCCGTGTTGCTCGTCGCCGGCGTTCCAGCGGTTCGAAAGGCGCTCCTAGCCATTCCGATGCCGGTGCTCATCGGTGTGAACTCGATACGTACTTTCGGCTGGCTGTTTCTCGCTCTCGCAGCCGTCGATCGGCTCTCGGGTCCTTTTCCGCTTTCCGCCGGCTGGGGCGACATTATTACGGGTACGTTTGCTATCCCGGCAGCTTACCTATCGGCTCGCAAACTTCTGGGGCAACGATCGTTGTTAGCCATCTCGGCCTGGAATACGTTCGGCTTTGTCGACCTCATCGTTGCGCTGATTTTCGGTCTCATCTCCACGAGCGGATCCCCTTTTCAACTCCTACACGTGGGAATGGGAGCGTCAGCAATGGGAACGCTTCCGTGGGTCTTCGTTCCCGCATTTCTCGTTCCGGTTTATCTCATCGCACACGGACTGGTGTTTGCGCAGCTCAGCGCCCGATTTTCGAGTGATACGTCAGCCGGAAGTCGTGTTCATAGCAAGCACGGTAATGCCGTATGGCATGGCGGCGTTCGATGAACGATATTGGACAACCGTATCTGCCGGCGGCCGGCCGCAAATGGGCGTTACCACTCTATGATCCCTTCGTGAAGCTCACCGGAGTCGACCGGGCGCGCAAAGCGCTGATCGAGCAAGCCGACTTGCGAGCTGCGCTCCGGGTGCTCGACGTAGGGTGCGGAACCGGTTCCCTTGCGGTCGCGGTCAAACGCCGTATTCCCAGTGTCGACCTCGTCTGTCTCGATCCGGACGCCGATGCGCTTGCGAAAGCGGCACGCAAAGCCGGTCGAGCAGGGTTCTCCGTGCGTTTCGACTGCGGCTACTCGCAGGAGCTTCCGTATCGGGATGCGTCGTTCGATCGCGTGTTTTCGTCTTTCATGTTTCACCACATCCGCGCCGAATCGCGGGAAGCGACGCTGTGTGAGATTCGCCGAGTCTTGCGGAGCGGCGGCTCGTTTCACATGTTAGATTTCGCAAAGCCCGACGAGCAGCGCTCCTCGTGGCTCACGCACGTGGGCCACTTGAGTAAACGCTTGCGCGAT
>JAQNCM010000497.1 GCA_029237615.1 Mucilaginibacter sp. | reverse complement strand
GCCGCAGAAGGCAGATGCCGGCGACGGCACTGCCGCGCACGAGTTGCGGCCGCAGCGTGTCTGGCAGAAGCGACTGTGCCACTCCAGGGTCGAGCCGGTAGTTGATCAGCAGCCGACGCTCGATGTTCGTCGCGAGGGCGGGGATTCGGATGCTCATGCCACGGCCTCCACTGCTTTTGATCTGTGATTGCGGATGCTGCGAATCAGCATCTGTTCCGGGCAGACGCTCGAGAGGAACTCCCCGACCGAGAGCGCAAGTCGATCTTCGATGAGCGAGTACAGGATGCGGTTGGAATCGCGTCGTTCCTTCACGAGGCCGGCGCCCTTCAGTACCGAGAGATGTCGGGAGATGGACGGTCCGGAGATCAGGAAGTTGGCGGCGATCTCGCCGACCGCCAGTTCGCCGTCACGAAGGTCCTGGAGAATCTGTCGCCGCGTGGGGTCGGCCAGGGCCTTGAATACGTCGGTGGTGCCCGCGGTTTCTCGCATGTTAGCAATATAGCGATATTGCTAAATAGGGGGAAGAGCGGTTTCTGGGAGGCGGCCAGTCCCTTCTTCTCCTCCACAGGGGCAGGGATGGGAGTCTGGACACGGTTGTCCAGGCACGCAACTCGCACAACCGCTCGCTTTCCTACTCTCGATCGATCACCGATTGAGAGGATCCCCATTGAGAGCGCCAAGCCACGCTGTCCCACCCCGTCGAGACCGCCATCCTCGTCGAGGAGTCATCGCCGCGGCCATCCTGCTCTTCACTGCGGGCGTCATCGTCGTGCAGCCGACCAGTGCCGACGCCGCGACGCTCGGCCCCGGCTACGAGTGGCGGGGCCAGGCGACCAGCCACCTGGGCGGATACCTCGATCCCGACGGCAGCGTGAGCTACTGCATCGAGGCTGGGGCGCCGAGCGCGATCGGCCGGGTCACGACGGATGCCGGAATCACCGACCAGGTGAACGGCCTGAGCTCCGCGTCGATGATCCAACTGAACCTGGTGCTCTCGCGCCACGGCAATACGTCCGACAACAACACCGCTGCCGCTGTGGCGATGGCCGTCTGGACCATCGCGGACAACGCCGCATACCAGGCGGAGGGTGGCGACAACTTCGTGCTCGGCCGTGCGCCTGCCTCCGAGCGCGCGACGATCCGGTCGCTCGCGAACCAGTATCGAGCCGAGGCTGCAGCGTACGTTCCCGAGACGGGATCGGCGACGCTTACTCTCAGCATCGATTCTGGCAATGACAGTCTCGGCGTCCTCGACGTGACGGCGACGCCGATCTCGGCCACGGGAATCATTAAGTTGACCAACGCGGTGTTCACGGACACGGGCAGCGCGACGCGCATCGGAGTAGCCGGCGGAGCGCGATTGGCGATCCGCGGCACGCCACCGTCCGCCAATGCATACCGGGTGGCGGCAACAGGCGACTTCAGGGCGGCGGGTGGGCCGTCGGCGAATGTGCACCTGTACAGGACGCCAGGCGCCCAGACACTGACCGCATCCGGCACCTCTGCGCCGCTCGTCTTCTCCGCCGCGGCGTCGGATGCGGAGGACAGGTCGGTGCCGCGAGTCTCCACGGTCGCACAGCCGACCGGGGTGGTCGGAGGAACGGTCATCGACAGGGTGTCGGCCGTCAACGTCCCCTCCGCCGGGATGCAGTTGGCCTGGGCCGGCTATCTTCAGCCCCCCGGGGCGACGACACCGGTATGCACCGGCGAGACGCTCGTGTACTCCTCGTCCGCTCCCCTGACGATTACGATCGATGGCAGCTATCCGTCGGAGGCCTTTCCGATCACGGATGCCGAGGTCGGCACGATCTACTGGGTCGAGACAGCGACCGTGGCGGGCGCGATAGTCGCGCAGGGCATCTGCGGGGCACCGCGCGAGACCTCGATTCTCTCCGCGGCGACGCCTGTGCTGCCGGTGGTCAGCGGATGACCGTCCGCCGCGTCGTTGTGATCGCGGCCGTCGCGCTGGTCGCGTGCGTCGCTGTCGCCTGCGCCGTGGCTCTGACGCGCCCGACGGCGCAACGCACGATGTCGCCCGTGCCGATCGTGAATCCGACCGAGGTGGGTCGCGTGGGCGCTCCACACCGCCCGTTATCTTCGGCCCAAATCGCCGTGTTGCCTGAGGCACGATACGACGCCGTGATCGCCGGACTCATGGCCTCCACCGATAGCCCGGTCGACACGGCATATTCGATCCGTGCCGATGCGCCGATCTATGGTGCCGACTTGACCACTCCGGTCGGACGGTTCAGCGCGAGAAACTTCCTGGGCGAGCCGACGGTGGTCGTGCCCGTCGAGACGCGGGGCGAGTGGGCGCGCGTTCTGACTCCAGCCCGCAAGGCGCTCCCCTCGCGGAGCGACGGCAATGCTCCGGCTCAGACCGCAGGCTGGGTCAGAACCGATGTCCTCGTCGATCCGATGCCGCTGCCACGTCGGATCGTCGTTTCGGTTGCCGCTGAGACCCTCGCGATCGTGGCCGGCCACACCATCGGGCAGACCTTCCGGGTCGGGGTGGGCGCGTCGAGCACGCCCACCCCGCAGGGTGTGACCGGGTACCTTCAGGCGCGGTATCTGGACCCGGCTCAGAACCAGACTCGGCATCCGGTGCAGCTCACGTCTCT
>JAQNCM010000665.1 GCA_029237615.1 Mucilaginibacter sp. | reverse complement strand
GTAGAATTATCCGGGGCTTTCAATAGGTCGATGGGATTAGCCAGCCTAAGCTTTTCATTGGCATAATCGGGCAATCCAGTTGGGAGCAACTTTCCTATTTTTATCAACGGAACCGCAGTATTGTTATTTATAGCTGTAACGCTGTCATTCTTATGGTTATGTTGTACAACACTCCATGAACCATCTTTTGGCAGTATGGGGGTTCCTAAAGCCGTACCTGTAAAAACAGGGCTCGATGCAGTTTGATCCAAAGAACTACTTACCTGTACACTGTTAAGCCTCATTTGCTGGCCCGAACCACCAATATTTACCCGGCAATCCACAGGGCCGCCCAAACCCCCGTTCTGCGAATCCAATAGCTGCTTAAATATTTCTTTTGATATTGGCTCGCCACTTGGCGCCAGCTGCACATAGCCCAACAATTTTTTTGAAGGTACTTTTCCGTTTGCCGCAGCACCCTGCACTACATTATCAATCTGGATATCTGCATCGTAGTATATAGGCTCAAGTATTACCTCCTGCGTTACCCCACCTGCCGGCACGTTGGCTATCAGCTGTGTTGACGGGTCAATATACTGACCGGAGTTACGGAACCAGTTAGTTTTAAATTGAGGGAGGTCATTTTCAATAATGTTTTTTATATTGAAGAAACCTTTCACTACTCCGGGATGAATTTCATAAGGACTTTCTGTATGCGTACCGCTTTTATCATTGTATGAAAAATCATAAACTCCATCTGTGAGCGGCTGCCAGCCGCTATCTACGCGGTAAACGATGGCGCTTCCAACCCTGTATATGGTGATGGTCCGTACTGTTTTAGCGCCATGAGGATAAATAATGGATTTTACCTGGATGACCTCCAAAGATGTCCTGCCTACAAATACATCGAATTTAGCTTTGCTGACTGCTGCTATGCTTGCTTCAGGGTCCAGCCAATTACTGAATATACTTGCCCCGTAACCTGAAAAATCAATTCGTTCTAACGGAACACCTACTGAACGAACAATAGGCGGAGCAAACAATAAATTAAAAATGCTATCTACGTCAGGGCCCAGTATGCTGCTATTGGTAATTCCGCCCACCTGATCAAGGGCATTTCTCAACTGTACCGTAAAGCCCGGAAAAGATGGGCTGTTTTTAACAGATGGATCCTGCTGCCCCTGGGCGGTGATCTGTAGGCCGCCGGTTACCTGTTTGGCAGGTGCATTTTTTATATTTGTTTGAGTGACATCAAAATCATGGGTAACAATCCTCAACTGCGGAGGCACATATCCTTTACCGAATTTACCCGCGTTATTAAACAAGGCTAATGAACGCATGCCAAACGGCAACGTAAAGAGGGATGCGGTAACCAGCGCCTTCTTTAAGGTCTCATTCTGCTGATAGGTATCAACAATGAAATTACTGACCGGCTTGGGTGCAATGTTCACCGGCTTTTCACTGTTATTAAACAGCTGGGTCGGTCCGCCGTCATCACCAAATAGCAACCAACCTAAAGGCGGAGAGGGATCGCCCGATTTTTTGGGTGGGTTGGTAAAATTATAGGTAGGTTCCCAGGTTATTTCAGGAAGGGTGAATGCCCTAATGAATTTACCCCGGGTTGACAAGTCCATACCAATAATCTGTAATATGAAAGGGTCACCCGAATTATCCACAGGTGTTATGGAATAATGGTTGCCATCAGCGTTTACCTGAATGTTCATTGTTGAAAAAGAAACCCCCATCAGGTCAGCATTGGTCGATACATCCAGCATAGCTAAATTATATCCGCTAAAAGCGCCCGTACTGTTATTCCATCGCTGTTCGGGTGTGGGTGCCACCGCCTGTTCACTAAAAAAGGCATTAGCCGGATTTACGGGCACTGCCCCGGCCTGGTTATTTGCTGACACCGCGGCAAAAGCGTTGGCTGTTAAAGGTATAATAGCGAAAGACACCAATGGCAATACCGGGTTGGTATTTGGCGGAAATGGCCATCTTACCCTGCATAGGAGGAGATCTATAACTGCCGAGAGGGGCAGTTTATTGGTATTTCCGGTAGCGGCATCACCTTGTCGTCGCCAAATTTGAGGTAATATATAAGTTGATGTGTAAGGATCGGGCAAAGAAGGCAGCAATGAATAGAGGCCAAAACCAATATACAGTGATGCGTTTTTAAAAGTATCCGGGGTATCCAGTATACCATACAACAATACCGATGCCGCCGGTGTTATGGTTAGCAGGGCATTGGTAAGCGCTAAGGCTTCCTGCGGATATCCGGGATTGGTTACTCCCGGTTTAGCAGGATAATCCTGAATAAGCAATTGCGTGTCATATAAAAAGAAAAGCTTTGCAGCAGGGGTATAATAAAGGAATACCAGGCCCGCTGTGCCATTAACGGCCACCGGACTCCCGTTTACCCGCAAAGGCCGGTCAATATTGGCTTTAAACGCTGCTGTTGCAGACAGCAGTTCTTCTCCTTCCTGTATGCTGAAATAATATAGGGTAAATAAATTGGTGTAATTGATGTTTAAGGTAGATGAGTAACCGGTATTTTCATTAGCCCATAAGTTATAGACCTGGCTGCCATACAAATTACCCGCAAAAGCATCTGCGACCCCGATTATACCAGGCGCCGCTGATAATATGGGAAATCTCAGTTCTGCAAATCCTCCTTTAAGCCCTACCCAGTTTACCTGTAAACCAGGCTTGCAAGCCACTGCCAGCGCCCCTGTTCCGGCGGCTGTATTGGTCTTGGTTATATCGATCACCATTAAGGGCAGCTCCCAGTAGCCTTCCCATATTTCCGCCTTCCCCTGAATGGTAAAAAAAGGTGAATCACATTTGCTAACGGTAAACAGGGGGGAAGTAACCGTAAAAGGAATGAGGATACTGTTCAGCACAGCGTTATAAGCAATTTTTTGCGCGGCATCATAATGAAAGGAATTATTGCTTCCGTACAAATTCCATGACGCATCAGTTATGCCAGTCACCTGGGCTAACGGGCCGGAAAAAGAAAAACTAAATTGAGTTGGCAGCTTTACGCCTGCATTCATGGCGTCTATGCCGATATTATCAGGAGACACCGTAGTATCTACCGGTTGCTTCAGGTCGAGCAGTACGTTACAGTCCGTACCTGCAGGTATGGTGATCGTTTTATTATTTACAAATAGCTTTGTGCTAAAAGATAAAGTTCCGCCGCTTACCGTCAAACCGGTATAGTTATTGGCTGGAGCGCTATTATCAAACAGGCTGGAATGTATCCACACACTCCCGGAGGCTATCGTATAATTGGCCGAGCCCTGCAAAATGGTAAAAATGCTCTCATCAACCGGCAAAAGCAACACCGGCACGGAAGTATCGGCAGCCAGATAAAT
Organism: Mucilaginibacter sp.; assembly: GCA_029237615.1. Lineage (GTDB taxonomy): Bacteria > Bacteroidota > Bacteroidia > Sphingobacteriales > Sphingobacteriaceae > Mucilaginibacter. Next base: position 33 of record JAQNCM010000665.1, on the reverse strand, counting down.
GGCTATAAACTCTTCAAAAAAATATTTTTTAAA
>JAQNCM010000127.1 GCA_029237615.1 Mucilaginibacter sp. | reverse complement strand
CAGGCTGTAGTAATATCGCATTTTTAAAAGTAAAAGGCCTGATTGTATTTTGAGGGTCGATAACATTATACCAGCGGTATTTTACGGCCGAATCCAATTTTAAGGCGGTATCTTTAAGCGAGTAGTTGGGATAAACGTAAATATTCCTCATTTTATAAATCCACCTTGCCTGGTCAGGCGTGGCGTCTTTAACCTTTACAAACATATCAATCTGATGTCCGGCAACCGTGCTGTCGTACTTCATAATAAGGTCTTCAGGGGCGAAGTAGAAATAGCCTTCCTGTTTTAAAATGGCATCAACTCTTATCCGCTCATTTTTTATGATGTCGAGATTAAATTTGTCACCGGCTTTTAATAACGTTTGTTTTGATGTGCCGGTAATAGCTGTATCAAGGTCATCTTTCTCTGTGGGGAATACTATTTTACGGTAATGATAAGCCGGCCCGGTTTGGATGCTGTAAATTGCTTTGGCTGTTTTATTTTTACTAACCGTATCACCGTTTACCTGTGCTAAAAAATAGCTTTCATTTTGCAGCCTGTTTTGCAAAATGGTACTGTTTTTATTGAGATCTACGGCGCTGATCAATACAGGCGGCTCCCCTAAATGTGTGTTTATATAATGTCTAAGCCCTTTTTTCTTGTTGGTCTTTGTCTTTTCGTATATATAAAGTTTAACCCTTAATCCAAGGATACTTGAGTTAGGTTTGGGTCTCAGCAATCCGGCCATTTCGCCGGTTATCGCTTTGGATTCACTTTTTGTGGTGTTTTTATCAATTATTTTAACCTGGGCGCCTGTGTATAATTTTTGTCCGGGCCCCAAATACTTGGTTGTACTGCAGGCGCTTACAAAAACAGCAATTACAATAAATATAAATATATGGGTAAATTTGTTCATAATTTAGTTGACGTATTATTGTTTTGAGCCGGTTGCGCCTGTGTGGTCGTTGAATCGGCTTTGTTATCAGCTGCCTTTTGTTCCTTCTTTTTCTCCTTTTGTTCCTGGTTATATTTTTTCTCCAATGCTTTTTCCTGCGCCGATTTTTTGGCAAACAGCTCTTTAAAGCGATTGTAATCATATGTTAGCGTAAAGCCAACGCCGGTTTCAACCACCTGGCCTTCCACAACTATAAACTGATCGCGGCGGTAAAACCGCACCATATAACGTCCGTCTTTTGTTAGTTTATAGTTTACCGAAACATTGCCGGCAATATCGGTGGTCTTCTGGCCGGGCTGATTTTGTCCCTCAAGGTTAAAGTTGTTGCCAACGGTAACGGTTACCCGGTCATTAAGAAACTGTTTTGATAGTCCCACATTCAGGTCCGTTCGGTTTTGTTGAACACCCGTGGAATAATCGGCTCCCGAGGTAAGATCAAAACTCAATTGTACACCGCCAATCAGGTTTCCCGCCAGTTTATTTAACTGATCTGATAATAGGCTGCTTACACTATTTCGGATAGCCCCGCTAATGCCGGTACCACCTCCCTGGCTTTGTAATGGATTACCGCCGATAAAGTGTCCCAATACCAATACTCCTAAAACTTGTTTATTGAGCTCGTTTGGATCCTGCCTGATTTGGGATAGCCGGGCATCAACAGTCGTAACTACATCCTGCGATACGGTATAACTACTGTCTGGTAGTACGATATCAAAACTGATATCAGGTTTCAATAATTGGTTTTTTAAACTCAGGTCGACATTAAAAGGAAGTTTTTGTTTATACATAGTCATATCCGTACCCGATAATTGATCGCTTACCAGGTCAATCGGCGGAACATTAGCAATGTAAATAGCTGTTAAATTGATATCGGCGGTAGTCGGATCGCCGTTCCAGGTGATCGTGCTTCCTCGTTTGAAGTTGAATTTACGCTTAACTGTAGCATATGCTAAATTATAGGAGCCTTGTTCAACCGTATAGGTACCGGTTAGGTTTGTTTTTCCGCTGGGGTCAATACCGCCGTTCAAATGCGCTTCACCCTTCAATTGGACCACGTCACCATTTCGTTCGTCAATCACGATGGTGAATTTTGCATTTTTATTGATGTCAATAGTAGCCGATACATCAAGGCCATTGATGTCGGATTTTCGGAGTGAATCCAGCCTGCGGGCTAACAACAATGAATCTTCTTTTGGTGCATTTGGATTTATAACTTCCACAACTCCTTTTCGGTCTTCTACTGCCGGGTCATTTTGAGGCAATACAATGGTAAGGTCAGTTTTATCGTTAACTGTTAAATTCGCGTCTACAATCGGTTTATTGATGTCTCCACGTATTTTTATCCGCGTGTCAACGAATAGCTTGCCATAATATAATTTATTATCGGCTTGTGTTGAGTTGATGACCCTAAAATTATTTGCGGTAATATCCACCCCAAAATCAAAATCGGTAAATGTTTTGGTATAAACTGTTCCTGCTATTGTAGCTTTATTGCCCAGCGAATCAATTAAGGTAAAGTCATTAAACAAAATGCCGTCGTTGTTAAAAGTGATGCTTTCGTTTGGCATGGTGAAATAGGAGTTCAGCATCGCAACATTAAATCCAACTTTATTAAAATGCACATCGCCTCTCACAACTGGTGTGCTGGTGGTGCCTGTTATTTTTAATTGTCCGGTTAAATTACCGCTGCCGTTTTTGATGCTGCCAAAACTAAAGCCTTCAATACTTTTCATGTTAAGGCTAACAATGTTGAGGTTTAAATCAAATGTGCTGGCCGGTGTAGTGTAATACAGGCCGGTTAAATTAACCTGATTGCCCTTGCCGGTTATGCCCACATTAGCCGCATATGCATTTTGTGTTTGGTTATTTACTTTGATGGTGACATTGCCAACCGTATCACCCTTAAAATTAAAGTCGTGAATGTCCAGCGCCGAAGTAAACTTCATTGAAGCCTGGAGGTTACTGAGGTGTGCATCACCGTTTATAATGCCACCCACTTGCAACGAATCCTGTTGAGCCGCACGGGTAAGTGTTTCAATCCGGAAATTTTTAAAGCTAACAGTAATAGGGGAGTTTAATGTTTGTGTGTCACTATTTATGCTAAGTACCTGGTTGCTGTTGGTGATGGAGAAGTTTTTGGCTAATATGCCTTTGCTGCCATACTGTAGCGCATTATCAGCGTTTACGGCCCATGGAGTATAATCCAGTATCAATCCGTTTTGTAAAAAGCTAAACTGGTATTCGTTTGGTAAGATGCTGAATACTCCGGCCAGGCGGTAGCGTTCTTTTTTTGTCGCATCCCGAATTTGCAAGCTAAGATTAAGCTTGTCGTTTTGTGCGCTTCCGGATAAACTGGTGTATAATAAGTTGATTGATGAGGAGGTTTTTATCTGATCGGCTGTCAGGCTGTAGTTTAATGCGTTATTGCCAGTGTTTATGTTAAGTTTCATGTTGTTTACTACCTCAGTACCGTAAACAATTTTTGGCATGGAGCCATTCACAACCAGGGTGCCGGATTGACTATCAAAATTACCGGTTATCAATACCGGATCGAGCGTTTTTAATGCTGGGGCAAACTGTGCGACCAACGGTGTCTTAACGATATGTATATCAAATGTAAACTGCTCCGGCGAATATTGAGGCTTTGTTTTGACCGTTGCCTTGGCTATGGAAGTATTGAAATATTTGTCAATATCATCCTGTAAGGCGGAACCTATTTCTGTTAGTTTATACTTGCCTGCCAGGTGCGCATTCAGCATCGGGGCTTTTAACCTTAAGGTGCTGCTATCGGCGCTTGCTGTTGAGACCAGGCTTACGGTATCTAATTTAATTGCTTGTTTTGGCTGCACGACAATTAAATCAGTCAACAGAATTTTCGCATTCAAATAGTCGGGACTTGCAGTTGGTACATTGGCAACCAGCTTGCCGTGAACGGTCATTGGGGTTTTTGAGAAGGTCAATTTTTGCAGGTTGATACTGTCTACCATCAAATTTGCGCTTACCGATGGATATTTTTTATTCATATCGGCTTTACCATCAAGGCTGAAGTTGATATTCGGATCTTTCATAGAAGCCTTGGCGGTATAATTTCCGTTATGCGCAGTTCCTGAAAGTCTTAAATTTTGGTAATTATATCCTTTAACATATGCTTTAACAACATCGCCGCTGAATTTAAGGTTAGCTGTTTTAGGGTCAAGGCCGGTGCCATCAATGTTGGCGGTTAAGGTAAGCATGCCTACGGTTTGAGGCTGTTTTGTCAACGCACCTACATTAAGGCTGTTGACTTTTACATTGGCCGAATAAGAAGCAGAACCTTTATTATTGCCATTCTTCATCCTGGCGGTTAAATCAACTGCACCATAACTGGAGCGCAGGCCCAGTTGGGCATTAAAGTTATTCATGCCTCCTTTAAAGTTACCCTTGAGATTTAAGCTCGCAGGTACGCTTACCGAAGCCGGGATGCTACCCGCCGGAGCCAATTTTGCAATATCAGCACTGCCTGTATTAAAGTCATTAATGATAACATCGAAATAAGCCTTTTTCATGTTAGGAAGTCCCCTCATAACTGCCGAAGCTTTTATATGGGTCCTGCTAAGTCCGCTGATTTCAAGGTTAGGTATCCGCAGATTATTTACCTTTCCTATTACTCTTCCGTCTATTTTAAACACTGTATTTGGAGAGTGTTTAAAAGGCTCCATGGTATTCATGGTTGGCATCAGCAGCAACACATCTTTTAATCCAAGCCGGCTGCCATCCAGGTTGGCATTTACATATAATTGCCCAAGGTCTTTGCTTAGTGAGGCAATTGAAGGATAGCTTACCTGTAATTGTTTTTGAAGTATAGTTTGCGGTGTTTCAACCAGCAGGTCATTCAGATATGAGTTTTTAGGACCGTACAAAAACGATGTGTGGAATTTTTTAATAACAAGGCCGCTTTTTTCACTGAAAGTGAATGAGTTGATTCTGCCGGATATTGTATCAGGGCTATAAGCAATATTGGTTGCATCAGCGTTCAGGTTACGTATATCCATGTGGGCAAAATCAAGTCCTTTTGCTAATGGGTTTTGTGCATTATTATCGTATTGTATGTTGTCGTTATTAAAGCTGATCTTTCCTAATTTAGCACTCCAACCCTTTGAGCTTTGAGGCGATGCAACAAGGGTGTCGAGCTTTTTAACCGCTTTTACAACTGCTTTTTTAACGGTCTGCGGTTTTGCAAATACCATGCTGGCTTTGGTGTCATCCAACTCAATGGATTTAATGCCCACATTTTGATTCTTGAGATCGATCTTATCCATCTCCACCAAAAGTTTACCCAGGCCCACCTGCGAACTCATCTGTGAACTCCTGTAATCGACTTTTATTTTTGATATATCAATAATCCCCAAGTTAAGCGACATGCTGACGGGTTTGGTAGTCGTATCTACCGGTATTACTTTGGTCCCGCTGGTTGTTATATCTGATTGGATAATACGGGCGTCAACATTTGAAAGATTGATCTTTGGAATGGTAAATTTCATCTTATCCATATCAAAGGTTTTGATACGGGTATCAAAATGACCCAATAAAAACTTTACATTATTTCCGCTGATGGCGTCCTTATAAGAAACATTTATCTTATCCAGGATGATCTTATCAATCGAGAACTTCATGGTTGATGAAGTATCCGTTGGTTTAACCGGTTTCTTTTGTTGGCTTGCGAAGGCTTTTACTATGTAATCATAATTAAAAACACTGTCGGCGCCACGGTTTATATTGGTAGTAATGCCCTCAAGGTTAATTTCATTGATCTCTAATTGATGGCTGAGCAGTTTTAAAAGACTGATGTCCAGTTTAAGTTTATCACCTGCAATAAGGGTGTCTTTTTTCTGATCTTCAAAGTATACATCTTCCAGAACAATGAGTTTTGGCAGGCCGAGGGTAATATGGCCTATCTTCACTTTGGTATGTATTTTTCCCTGTATATAGGTAACCGCCTTATTTTTAGCAAAATTTTGAACAGCGGGCACCTGTATCAGAATCAGGATAAGCAGCACCAAAAATATGATACTTGCTATTATCCATAAAATTGTCTTAAGAGCTATCCGGCCAAATCGTTCCAACGGTACAGTTTTTTCAAGGTAAATTGTTTCATATATAATCAAAAACAGCCTTAAAAGTTTTTGTGAATTTTATAAAAATATAATAAGTTTATTTTTGATGATTGAGTGTGGGCTATTTAAGAATGTTTAATATATGATAAGTACAGGTAATACTTAAAATAATAAGACCAGGCGCTCACAGGAACATTACATATTGAAGCCCAACGGGGGAGCTATTTTTTCGTGGTGTTTAATAACTGGTAGCCAACCAGTTCGTCCCAGCGGGCGCCGGCGGGATGGTAGTAAACCAATACCTGGTAGTCATTTTCTGTTTCGAAATAGCTGCCTTCTAAAGCAAAATCATCTGTTTTGCCTGCTTTATCAACCCATACGTAAGTGTAATCGTATACCCCTTGTTTTAAAAGCTGCGCAGTTTGATACCTGTTGTTGATGGCGTCAAAAGTCAATTTGCTGTTGTCATCAAGCTTATAATCGTTAAACTGACCTGCAATGTAAGGTGTTCCCTCATTTGGCAACTTTCTGGTTGTTAAAGTAAAAAACATCCGGGCATAATCGGCGTCTGTCCGCGGGTCGGTACCATCCTGGTTAAGCACATAAAAAGCGCCGTTTAAATCGTATTGAAAAGAATAATTGGAATTGTTCCTGTCGGGATCGGTAAGTAATAGAACGGTGTTTGCAGTATCACGATAAATGTGCAGGATGCGCTCGGAATTTAGCTTAAGGCTGCGGGTGTCAAAGTGCCTGAATTCATTTCCGCCTGGAAAGTCATTAGCAGTTACATCGCTGTAGATGAGTTGTGTGCCACGGATATACGTTGGCTGGGTACTTAACTGCGCAGTTTCACTGCGGGCGTTTTGTATAATAAAAGTACGAATATCATTCCCCGGGTTTTGTACCCGCAAATTGCCGTAATTTATGGTAAAGTCTATCTTTTGATTGGTTTGCCTGGACGCATTATCATTTGATGGGACGATTTCGGCGGTGATAGCAACTTTGGGACTAGCTACATATAGTTTGCGGGTTATTACCAGTTTTGACGGATCATTATCTTCATAAACCTTTAAAATGTAATTACCCGGAATTTTTGGAGAAATATTTTCGTTGGGTAACTTAAGCTGGTAATGTGTGTATTTTTGAACCGTATTGGTTGAATAACTGTAATCGGTTATCTTATCTTCCGTGTAACTTTGCAAATATTCGGCGGTGGATAAGTTGGAGGAGTTCCAGTTTGCATCGCAATGCTCAAGGGTGTAAGAATAAGTTTGTGTTCCACCTTGCAGGTTGTCAAATGCCAGTTGCACTTTTTCGTTGGTTCCCAAAGTAATAATTGGAAACGAGGATTGCTTTACTGTATTGTAAAGCTCAACGGTCTTTATTTCATGATTGAAAATGGCATTTTCATACGCAGGTTGAGCAAAGGAATGGGAACTCAAAAAAAACAGGTTAACGATGAGGCTGAAAAAAACAAAAAAATGTGTCTGCCTGAACGATGAAAAATTCCTAAATAGGGTGCCATCCTGAGCCCCGTCGAAGGATGCGCGCAGAGACCTTTGCCCGTGCGCTTCGAGTGCCCCAGCATAACATTCGCGATAAGCCCCAGAAGACCTTTCAATAACGTTTTTCATAGTTCTAAAAGGTTTTCCATTGCGTATATAACAAATCCGAAATCGAACATCCGACTTCCGAAATCAACCTAGGCTTCCAGCTCCATTATCTGTTCGGCAAGTGCTTCCCATTTAAGCTGAACGTGGCCAAGCTCCATTTTCTTTAAATCGTAAGTACTGTTCAACTCTTTCATTTTGGCCAGATCGTTGTAAAGCTTTTCGTCGGCCAATTGCGCTTCCACTTCTTTAACGGTTTTTTCAAGACCGGCTATCTGCTCTTCCATCTTTGCCAAATCCTGGTTTAGCTTTTTAAGCTGCTGGAATTTGTTTTCCGATTGCTGTTTAGCTACCGGCACAGGCTCTTTTTTCTCTTCTTTTTTTGGTTGAGGCGCAGGTATCGCCGTTTTGGGCTCCAGTTTGCGTTTGGCGTTCCACACGTCAAACTCTGCATAAGTGCCCGGATATTGTTTTATATGCTGGTCTTCAATAAACCAGATTTTGTTTGCTATGTTGTCTAAGAAGTAACGGTCGTGCGAAACAACGATAAATGTACCTTCAAATTGCTGCAACGCCTGGATCAATAT
>JAQNCM010000117.1 GCA_029237615.1 Mucilaginibacter sp. | reverse complement strand
GTATTGATGCCCCTGAAATTTCCGCTTGTAAAAGAAGCATTTGATGAGGCCAGGTTTTCACGAAATAAATATAAAGTTGGATTGCCATATTTGTCAAACCCGCCGGGTATACCTCCGGTGCCTGTAAGAAAACAGCTGTTTTGCAGATAATTTATACTATAAACATTATTGGAGCTTACCGTAGCTGCATAAACAGGTGAGGATAGTAAACGGTAGCCACGGTAACCCGCGCCGCCCGATACAAAACGCTCGACATTATAACTTCCGGTACAACCGCCTGAAGTAGTTGCAATAGCACTTATCGTTGCAGATCCGTGTATGTCAGACTGTAAAATAAAGGTACCTGTGTTAACTACAGATGCCCCGGCCCCTGTTAAATTAATAACTGATGCGGACCCTAAATAAAAACTACCGCTATTTTGGATACTCGTTCCGTTATTGTTTAAGTTAATAGTACATACATTACCTGGTGTCCCCGCATAAAAGGTACCGCCCGTTATGTTATTAATGGAAGTGCTTGCAGCAAGCAATATATTGCCGTTAACAGTAATAGTGCCTGAATTTGTTAGTGAACTAGTACTATTTACAGTTAAACCTCCTGTGGTTAAAGACGATGATCCTGTAGTTGTTAAAGAAGCATTCAGTGTAACACCATTGCTTACAACAAGCGGTGCTGATAATGTTAGTGTAGCAGCACCCGTAATTTCGAGTGTAGAACATATGGATGATGCATTTACGGTAGGCCCAGTTGAAGCCGTTCCTATCCGGACATCATCACCCGCTTGTGGATAATTTGTAGAAGGTGACCAGTTAGCCGGAGTATTCCAGTTACTATCTGTCCCTAATCCTGTCCATGTATATAAATTTGCGCCGACTGTTATGGTATAAGTGTCAGTGGTTCTATTGTCTTGTGCAGTAACCAATATCTGAATGGGCGTTGAACCTAAAGTAATGGTTTGTGAAGTGCCGGAGGTAATAACGATCCCGCCTATAGTGATCACAGCATTTACATCAGTAGCTGTAGGCGTTACAGTGACTGTAGTTGTGCCCGGACTAACTGAAATAGAATAGCCATTAGTAGTAGGTTGAAAAGCAAGTGTTGCACCTGTAACAGATAATGCGCTTAAAGTAGCAATGTTAGATCCACCTGTACTTACAGCAATGGAATAGGTGTTGGTCGTTGTGCCATCCTGTGCAGTAACAAGTATAGTTATGTTGGTAGGACTACTTGTTGACAAGGCAACACTTTGCGATGCAGTGCCCGTCGGGACAATGGTGCCGTTAACGGTTATCACAGAATTGGGATCGGTAGCTGTGGGCGTTATAGTGACAGCCGTTGTTGTAGAGCTTACTGATGTTGTATAGTTTAACGTTCCGGCTACAGGAACCAGGGTAGTGCCTGAACTGATTGATAAAGAACTTAATGTGGCGATATTAGACCCGGTGTTGCTAACGATTATCGAATAGGTGTTAGTTGTTACGCCATCTTGTGCTGTAACCAGGATATTAATAGTGGTGATACCTGAACTATTCAAAGTAATGCTTTGCGAGGCGGTGCCGGAGGTAATAAGGGAACCGTTTATGGTTATTTTAGAAGTGGGATCGGTAGCTACAGGTGTTACCGTAAGAGCGGTTGTTGTGCCGCTTACTGATGTGGTATAGTTTAAAGTATTTGGCACTTTAACAAGTGTATTGCCGGTGCTTACTGACAAAGATTTTAAAGAAGCAGTGTTAGATCCAGTTTTGCTAACCTTTATAGAATAGCTGTTAGTGGTAGTATTGTCCTGTGCTTTAACGTTTATGGTGATAGTGGTGGTACCTGTACTATTCAAAGCAATGCTTGCCGATGCTGTATTTGATGCGGTCGTAATCCCATTAACCGTTATCGTAGAATTAGGATCGGTAGCTGTTGGTGTTATAGTAAGTGAGGTTGTTAAAGGGTTTACAGATGTTGTATAGTTTAACGTTCCGGCTACAGGAACCAGGGTGTTGCCTGTACTTACCGTTAAAGAGTATAACGAAGCAATATTGGAGCCGGTAGGGCTTACAGTTATAGAATAGGTGTTCGCTGTTGAGCCATCCTGTGCAGTAACCAGTATATTTATAGTAGTAGTACTGGAACTACTTAAAGCAATGCTTTGTGAAGGAGTACCGGATGTTACAGGTGATCCGCCGTTCACTGTTATGATAGAATTAGGATCGGTGGCTGTAGGCGTTACGGTGAGTGAAGTTAGTGCAGGATCAACTGATGTAGTATAATTGAGTGTATTTGGTACGCTAACGAGTGTATTGCCCGAACTTAATGTTAAAGAATTTAAAGAAGCAATGTTAGATCCGTTTTTGTTGACGGTAATAGAATAAGTATTTGTTGTTGTACCATCTTGTGCAGTTACAACTATATTTATAGTGGTAGGATTGCTTGACAAAGCGATACTTTGTGATGCAGTATTTGATGGAGTGGTAACTCCGTTGACAGTTATGGTAGAATTACCATCGGTGGCTATAGACGTCACTGATAGCGCGGTGACAGCGGAGCTTACCGATGTTGTATAGTTCAAGGTATTTGGTACGCTCACCAGCGTGTTACCTGTGCTTAATTTTATTGAATTTAAAGAGGCTGTGTTTGATCCGTTCCTGCTAACGATGACGGAAAAGGTGTTGCTCACGGTACCATCCTGTGATGTAACTGTTACAGAAATAGTTGTTGTTGAGCCTATACCGTTTAAGGTAACGCTTTGTGAAGCAGCACCCGTAGCGGTTACAGCTCCGTTTACAGTGATCGTGGACGCAGCATCGGTTGCCGTAGGCGTTAAGGTAACCGCAGTTGTTGCAGGGTTCACTGATGTTGTATAGGTTAGGGAGCCGGAAGGATTATTAACCAGCGTATTCCCAGTACTTATTGTTAAAGAATTTAAAGTAGCAATGTTGGACGCGTTCCCTTTGGTAGGAAATGGGTTTGCTTGCGAAGTCTTAACCCCAAGGCCTAAACTAATAACTATAAAGTAAAGTAGTATTTGTGTTTTCAAAATCAATAATTTATCAATTTTTAATACGGATGCTGCAATAACAGTGCTAAGGGACGTATTAAACTATAAAATAATATTAAATATAATAAATACTATTTGAATAAGTATCTATATTTCTTTAAGTTATAGATAATTAACTAAAAGTTATTAAATATATTATTATATCAAATATCGATATGTTTTTTTAAATGGGATAGGAAATGTTTTCCACAATCAAACATACTTAACATACCCACTTTGTAGAATTTTAAATTAATTGAAAATTAAAACGGTCATTAATTTCCGCAACAAAACTATCTTTACAGCCTTTTGTTATTTGTTTCATTAAAAGCCCATGTCTTCAATTACAGCTAACAACCTTTTACAATACTTTAAGAATAAGGAAAATATTAAAATAGCCGTCATCGGGTTAGGTTATGTGGGGTTACCGCTGGCTATTGAGTTTGCAAAAAAGTATGATGTTGTTGGCTTTGACATAAATGTTACAAGGGTAGCGGAGTTAAAACATAAAAAGGACCGGACAAAAGAAGCTGATCTGGAATCATTGAATAACGTTTTTAAACCTTCGCATAAAAATGGCAAGGGATTACACCTGTCTGCCGATGTTAATGAAATAAAGGAATATTGTGTATATATCATTACCGTCCCTACGCCTATTAACCAGTTTAAATGCCCCGATCTGCAACAATTGCTATTGGCAACCACAATGGTGGCTAAGCTGTTGAAGCAAAATGATATAGTAATTTACGAATCGACTGTTTACCCGGGATGTACTGAAGAAGACTGCATCCCGCTATTGGAAGAAGCCTCGGGCTTGAAATGTGACACCGATTTTTATGTGGGATATTCTCCCGAAAGGATAAATCCGGGCGACAAAATAAATACACTTACAAAAATAAAAAAGGTGACCTCCGGATCAACCCCTGCAATTGCAAATGTAATTGATGAGTTGTATGGATCAGTAATCACAGCCGGTACTTACAAAGCTCCGAGTATTAAAGTTGCGGAGGCATCAAAGGCCATTGAAAATGCCCAGCGTGATGTGAATATATCTTTTGTAAACGAACTGGCTCTCATCTTTGATAAAATGGGTATTGATACCAATGACGTTTTAAACGCGGCTGCTTCAAAATGGAACTTTTTGCCCTATAAACCCGGTTTGGTTGGCGGGCATTGCATAGGTGTGGACCCCTATTATCTTGCACACAAAGCCCAGTCGTTAGGTTATCAGCCACAGGTTATATTATCGGGCCGCAGTGTAAATGATAACATGGGAAAGTTTGTTGCAAATAAAGTGATAAAGCTTCTGATACAGCAAGAACATAAAGTGACAAGGTTTAAAGTTTTAATTCTTGGGATCGCTTTTAAAGAAAATTGCCCGGATATTCGCAACACAAAAGTGATAGACATATACAGTGAACTGCAGGAGTTTGGAATTGAAGTTGATATTTTTGACCCCATTGCTGATGCATCAGAAGTTAAGCAGGAATATGGGATAGATATCTTATCGGACTTTGATACAGATGTTTATTATAATGCGATCATCGTAGCTGTTGCACACAACGAATTTTTAAAGATCGATTTTAAAAAAATCAGAGAAAAAAGGACAATTATTTTTGATACCAAGGCCTGCCTCGACAGATCACTGGTGGACGCAAGGTTATAGTGCGAATACTATTAGATATCCATTACGTTTAATAACTTGTTTTTGGCACGGATTCCTTCCATAGCTTAAATGCCGGCAATGCCTCCTCTCGTAATAGCTGTATAAAGGGAAGCTTGCGTTCCTCCATGCTGCATTTCAATTCACTATAAATTAATAAATCATCAAACCCTATTGCGGCAGCATCAGCTTTTGTATTGGCGTAGTAAATTTTATCAATCCCGGCCCAGTATATAGCGCCCAAACACATGGGACAGGGTTCGCAGCTTGTATAAATTTCGCATCCGGTTAAGTTATAAATCCCCAATTTATCACAAGCTAATCTAATAGCCGAAATTTCGGCATGGGCGGTAGGGTCATTTTCGAGTATGACCTTGTTTGCGCTTTGCGCTATAACCAAATCATCTTTAACAATCACTGCTCCAAACGGACCACCATGGCCCTGAGTTATGTTGTGTTCAGATAACTCAATAGCTATCCGCATAAACTTTTCCTTTAACTGGTTACTCATTTTTATAAATTAAAAAACCCCAACTACAAAGTTGAGGTTTTTTACTGTGAATGCCGCTTTTGATTTCATCAGCGTTATAAACAGGTTAATTATTATTTTTTGTCCTTAGCGTACGCATCATTCAGCCTTTTGGCTACATCGGCGGTTACATCTAATCCTGGATCGCCATATAATACTGTGGGGTTAGCTTTTGAATAAGTTAATACCAATTTGTAGCCCTTTTCCTTAGCATATCCTTTCACAAAATCGGCAATTTTATCATACAGCTTGCTATTTTCTGATGCCTGCTCATTTTGGAACTGTGCGGTAGCATTTTGTTGATAGCCCTGCAGGTCCTGTTGTTCACGCTGTAAACGTTGCTCGGTTTTTTGGCGCTGGTCAGCAGGCATAGTAGTTGCATTTTTCTGGTATTCTGCAACTTCACGCTGGAAAGCTTGTCCCCGGGATCCAACATCGCTTTTTGCTGCACTGGCTTTATCTTCCAGGCGTTTTGACATGTCTTTAAAATAAGTATACTTATTTAACAAGCTGTCAGAATTAACAAACACAATGGTTTCTTTATTAGAAGCCGGATTTGCCGTAGCTGCGGCTTTATCATCGGTTTTAGTTTTATTGCAGGCGGCTATGCTCCCGGCAAGTAATACACCTAAAGTGATCTTTGTAAAAATAGAGGCCGTGGTTTTCATTTTTAATTACGTGTTTTTGCGCGCATGCACAAGAAATTATATTTGGTTAAATCTTAAAAATTTTGACAAATATAAGCTTTCGCCGCAAGTATCCTAATTTATAGATATGCAAATGTGCGGATGTGCAGATGAAGTAAATGTGCAGATATGTAAATGTGCGGATGTGCAGATAAAAATAATGTTTCGATTAAGTAAGATTAAAACAAGAGAAGGATATTTGCTCAAATCAATCCCCGGGAATGGCCACTTTTTCATTTGTACATGCACACATTCCATTTTTATTACCGCGTCCGCATATTTACATATCCGCATATTTTCTACACTTTTCCACACGTTTATATTTACTAACAATGAGGAAAATCCGGCTATTTTTCGTATTTTTGAAGGTTATTGTTTTAACCCCAATATGAGCGAAGAAAATCAAGACAAGTCAAATTACTCAGCAGATAATATACAGGTTTTAGAAGGTTTAGAGGCGGTTCGTAAACGTCCGTCCATGTACATTGGTGATACAGGTTTTAAAGGCCTTCACCATTTGGTATATGAAGTTGTTGACAACTCAATAGATGAAGCCCTTGCCGGCCACTGCGATACCATCAAAGTGGTTATTCAAAAAGATAATTCAATTTTAGTATCTGATAATGGCCGTGGTATTCCTACCGGTATAACCACAAAGGAAAAAAGATCGGCCTTAGAAATTGTAATGACGGTATTACACGCCGGCGGTAAATTTGATAAAGACACTTATAAAGTTTCCGGGGGATTACACGGGGTAGGGGTAAGCTGCGTTAATGCACTTTCAACCCATTTAACTGCATTAGTTTACCGCGAAGGTAAAATATGGACCCAGGAGTACGAAAAAGGTAAGCCGATGTATGATGTTAAAACCATCGGTGATACGGATAAAAGAGGTACTACTATTATTTTTAAACCCGATCCTGAAATATTCACTATCGGAACGGAATATAAATACGATACGCTTGCCGGACGTTTACGTGAGCTGGCATACTTAAATAAAGGGATCCGCCTTACATTAACCGATGAACGGGAAGTTAATGACGACGGTACGTTTTTCGGGGAAGATTTTTATTCGGAAGGCGGCCTGCGCGAGTTTGTAAAATACCTCGATGGCACCAGGGCTTCCCTGATTCCCGAGCCTATTTACATTGAAGGCCTGAAACAAGGTATACCGGTTGAGCTTGCCCTGCAGTACAATGATACCTACTCAGAAAATGTGCACTCTTATGTTAATAATATTAACACCATTGAAGGCGGTACGCACGTGGCCGGTTTCCGGAGAGGATTAACCCGCACGTTAAAAGCTTACGCCGATAAATCGGGTTTGCTCAAAAATATGAAGATAGAGATTACCGGCGATGACTTCCGCGAGGGATTAACAGCCGTAATTTCAGTAAAAGTGCAGGAGCCCCAGTTTGAAGGACAAACAAAAACCAAATTGGGTAATAATGAGGTAATGGGTGCGGTAGATATGGCGGTGGGGGAAATTTTAGGTAATTACCTTGAAGAAAATCCGCGCGAAGCCAAAATGATTGTTAATAAAGTGATCCTTGCTGCTACTGCCCGTGCCGCGGCCCGCAAAGCGCGCGAAATGGTGCAGCGTAAAAACGTGATGGGAGGATCTGGCTTGCCCGGTAAACTGTCAGATTGTGCTAACAGCGACCCGGCATTATGTGAACTTTACCTGGTTGAGGGCGACTCGGCAGGTGGTACCGCAAAACAAGGCCGTAACCGCGAATTCCAGGCTATTTTACCTTTAATGGGTAAGATTTTG
>JAQNCM010000093.1 GCA_029237615.1 Mucilaginibacter sp. | reverse complement strand
CTTAAAAGAATTCTGTATGATAAAAAACCTCAAATTTTCTATTTTTGTGTCAGGATGCCTGATGGGTATTATAATTCCCGCTTGTGAGCCTAATTCATTTGAACTAAAGCCGTAACCAAATAACTTTGAAGTTGTTTCATAACCTAAAATTTTCATATTAACCTTTTTTGCAGTTACAGAAACTTGTTTTAGTACATTAATTGATTTTTTTAAGGAAATTTTGAGTTGTTCCCCTTTTGATCTATTCTTAAGCTCCTCAACCGAAAAAGCCATGCTTTGATAACCTATGCTGGAAAATTTCATCGTATCATGGTCATTAACTGTGTTGCTCAATGTAATTTTAAATTTTCCTTCAACATCTGAAACAGTTCCATTGGGCTTACTTGTTATTCCGATAGTAACATATTTGACTGGTTTATTATCTTCCGCATCAATAACGACTCCATTTAAAATGCTTTGACAAAAAACCCGGGAACATTGTATAATGAGCACTAAAAAGAACATAAACTGCTTCATAATTTCCTGTTTAATAGCATTTTATAATGTGACATGATTTCATCATTTCAAAGATGAAACATATTTATTAAACGATTTTGCCAAATATTGTTAAGTATTGTTAAATGTTATGAAGTTGAATTAGTTGCTCATTATCATTTGTATTTTTAATTTATAATGATTTACTTTGCAATACAAAGTTCTTTTAAATGAAAGAAAACGAAATTCAGGACGAGCTCTCCTCCATCCGCAACCTGATGGAACGCTCCTCAAAATTTATATCCCTCAGTGGACTGTCAGGAATATTGGCGGGCGTATTTGCGCTTATCGGTGCGGCGGCGGCTTATTATTTTATTTACGATTCCGGCGCCAGGATTTTCAACCCTTACAATATCACCGACGATGATATTCCCGACAAAAGCAATTTTTACGGGAGTTCATTTGGTGGTTTCAATGATCTTACCATCAAGCTATTATTTATTGCACTTTTGGTGTTGATTGTATCCTTGGGTTGTGGGATTTTTTTAACCATGCGTAAGGCAAAACGTAAAAGCCAGCCAATTTGGGGAAATACCAGCCGGTTGATCCTTTTTCATCTTGCTACGCCACTGGTAACGGGAGGCATATTGATTTTGATATTTATCCATCGCGGATATTATGGCATAGTAGCGCCTGTTTCACTTATTTTTTATGGTATTTCATTAGTGAGTGCAAGCAATTTCACATTAACACTGGTTAAGTACCTGGGGTTATGCGAAATAATTTTAGGCCTGATTGCCGCTTGCCTGCCCGGCTATGGATTACTATTTTGGGCGATTGGTTTTGGTTTGCTGCACATTATTTATGGCAGTTTGATGTACTTAAAATACGATAGGTGAAAGTTCCCTTCGAAAAACTTGATAAAGCGTTCGAGAACCGTTTGAGGTTACAGATCATGAGTGTTCTGATGGTGAATGACCGGTATGACTTTAATTCCTTAAAAGAATTACTGGACACTACTGATGGTAACCTTGCTTCGCATTTAAAAGCGCTGGAAAAAGAGGAATATATTGTGGTACACAAAGCTTTTTTAGGACGAAAGCCGAATACTACCTATGAATCTACCGAAAAAGGAAAAGAGGCGTTTAAACAACACCTGGACGCTTTGGAACAATTAATAAAACAGCAAAAAACAAAATAATTATTCAATAAATCAAAAACGTATGCGCAACCAATTAATCTACTTACTGAGGTATGCTGCCATTTGCGGCAATGTTCTTTTTGTTTTATGGATCCTGTTCAATGCGATGGATGAGGGATTTCAAGGCACCGTGCCTGAGAAAATATCGGCAGTGGTATTGATCGCACTGCTGGCAACAAACGCCTGGCTACTGATAACTTATAAGTCACAATCACAACAAAAAACAAACTAAATTTTTTTACCCAGTCACTTTGAAAAACAAAGTACTTTTAACAAAACAACCATGACAGAATACGCGACAGAAAAACGCAGCTTTATGACCTGGCTCCAGGAGTCGGTTACGCTAAAATTATGTTTTATCGGGCTACTTATTTTAATATTGCTCATCCCATCCTCGTTAGTACAAAACCTTATCAATGAACGGGCAACCCGGCAGGATGAAATCATAAAGGACGTATCAGATAAATGGTCATCGGATCAGTTAATACAAGGTCCTGTATTAATGATTCCTTATAAAAAACATGTTAAATATCTCGACAATAATAATAACGAAGCGGAGAAGGATGTAATTGATAACTTATATGTTCTGCCGGACAACTTGCACATTAAAGCAGATTTAAAAACCCAGATTTTACACCGCGGAATATTTGATGTGGTTGTTTATAACTCTATCATTAAAATCTCCGGCAATTTTGGGAAGACAAATCTTAACGCGCTTAATTTACTACCAGCACAACTGTTACCAGACAAAGCTAAGCTTATGTTTAGCATTAGCGATTTGAAGGGTTTAAAAACAAACCCTATTGTAAAAGCTGCCGGCCAGCAAGCACAGGCGGAACCAACGTTTAATGAGCATACGGCTTTTAAAAATGGCCTGCAAGCATCGGTTGACCTTTCGGCAACTAAAGACAATAACATACCTTTTGATTATGTGCTGGACTTAAAAGGAAGCCAGGAATTGAGCTTTCTGCATTTAGGTAAAACCACTGATGTGGAAGCTAAGGGGAACTGGGCGAATCCCAGTTTTGATGGCCGTTATTTACCTGACACCAGGACGGTGGACAATACCGGCTTTTCAGCACGATGGAAAATGCTTTATTATAACAGGCCATATCCGCAGCAGTGGGTTGGTGATGATACGCTGTTAAGCAATGTAAAAAAACAACAGGATGCAACTTTCGGCATAAAGCTACGCGTCCCGGTTGATCAGTACCAAAAAACAACGCGGACCAGTAAGTATTCCCTGTTGATCATCACGCTTACTTTTATATCTCTTTTCCTGACCGAAGTTATACGCCGGCAAAAGGTACATGTGTTTAATTATATATTGATAGGCGCTGCAATGATCATTTACTATTCGTTGCTATTATCTTTTTCTGAACAGATCGGTTTTAATTACGCGTACCTGGTGGCCTCTGTTTCAACGGTGACGCTTATAACCATTTTTATAGCTTCTCTCATTAAAAACAGGAACGCCGCCTTGTTGTTCGGTTTCATTTTAAGTGTATTTTATACTTTCATCTTCGTTATTATACAGCTCGAAGATCTGGCGCTTATTTTTGGAAGCATCGCCTTATTTGTAATAGTGGCTGCTCTGATGTATTTCTCCAGGAAAATCAATTGGGATAAACATTAAGGTAAAGAGATCAGAAGAAATGAAAACCGGTAATTATTTAACAGAGGTAATTTGCATTTGAAGTATTGTTGTAAAGACGCAATGCACTGCGTCTAACATATGCAAATATGCCTTGCTGAAACTGCTATAGCGGAAGACGCAACGCGTTGCGTCTCTACAATTCTTTTTAAATCACATCTATTTACGTTTAAAAAAATCGAATAAATTATCCACAATACCGATTTGGTTTTTAGTATATAAATTACTAAATTGCAATATTAAAGCATTTTATTACATGAGCCGCGAACTACTTGAGTTTTCAGACATGATAGATGAGCAATTTGAATTTACAGAAATAGAAATTGAGAAAGGTGACTTTTGGGATTTGATGGTAAACCTGTTTATTTAATCGCTCATCTGTTGTTAAATTGTGGTCCCCTTTTAAAAGGTGAGTAAAATTGCTTTGCATTAACCGCTCATATTCCACATTAAATAAATACGATTAACTTTGCAGGCTGATGAATAAAGCCGCTAAAAATAAGTTTTTTGAAAACGTATCCATTATTGACATCGCCGAGGAAGGCAAAGGCGTTGGCAAAACCGACGACTTTGTGCTTTTTGTAGACAAGGCCGTCCCCGGTGATATTGCAGATGTGCAAGTGTACCGAAGCAAAAAGAATTTTGGCGAGGGCAAAATAATTGAGCTGAAACAAGCCTCCGAACACCGCACAACTCCTTTTTGCGAACATTTCGGTACCTGCGGCGGCTGTAAATGGCAGCACATGACTTACGCCGCACAGCTAAAATTTAAGCAAAAATCTGTGGCCGATGCTTTAACCCGCATCGCTAAGATTGATGTAACCGGCATGGAACCAATAGTTCCCTCTCCTGCCAACAAATATTACCGTAATAAACTGGAGTACACTTTCTCAAACAAACGCTGGCTTTACGATGGGGAAAACAAGGAGGATGCCGTATTAAATATGAACGCCCTGGGCTTTCATATTCCTGGCCGGTTTGATAAGATACTGGATGTTAATCATTGCTGGCTGCAGGCCGAACCATCCAACAGGTTAAGAAACAGCTTACGTGAATTTGTAATTGAACAGGATTACAGCTTTTACGACCTGAAAGCGCACAGCGGTGCTTTGCGTAACCTGATCATTCGCACCTCGTCAACCGGCGAAGTTATGGTGATTGTTGTATTTGCTTATGCAACCAAAGAGGAGATTGAGAAGCTGATGGATTTTATCGGCCAAAATTTCCCTGAAATAACTTCACTCCTTTATATCATCAACCAAAAAAAGAACGATACCATTTTTGACCAGGAAGTACTGGTGTATAAAGGTTCAGAGTATATTCATGAAGAAATGCTTGGCATCCGTTTTCGCATAGGGGCTAAATCTTTTTATCAAACCAATTCCATACAGGCTCTGCAACTCTATAAAATAGCCCGTGATTTTGCAGAATTTAAAGGGGACGAGCTGGTTTATGATCTTTACACTGGTGCCGGCACTATCGCCAACTTTATTGCAGGTTATGTGCGTGAAGTAGTGGGCATTGAATACGTACCATCGGCTATTGAAGATGCCAAGGTTAATTCAGCCATTAACAACATCAGCAATACCAAATTTTACGCTGGTGACATGAAAGATGTGCTGGCGCCCGATTTTATTGCAGAACACGGTAAACCGGATGTAATTATTACTGATCCTCCCCGCGCAGGCATGCACCCGGATGTAGTAAGCCGGCTCATGGAAATTGAAGCGCAAAAAATTGTATACGTGAGTTGTAATGCGGCCACGCAGGCTCGCGATTTGCTGGTATTAAAAGAAAAATATGATACCGTAAAAATACAACCCGTTGATATGTTTCCACATACCCAGCATGTGGAGAATGTGGTGTTACTGCTATTGAGAAGTTAATAGTTGATGCACCGGTTATTCCGAACTTGTTTCGGGAAACCACAGGACAAGCGGCCTGCTTAGTGTAAACTTTGGCAGGTGGGGTGCTGAAATAAATTCAGCATGACATGATTATAAAGAAATAGCATACGATTATGGAACCGGAAGAACTGTTAAACGAAGAAAGAAATAACGAAGCCCCGAAAAAGGAAAGTCCGCTTGTGAGTTTAGAGCCGGATCTGAAATTTTTCAATGAGTCGATTCGCGAGGTGGCCGTTGAGATCATATCCGAAGGAATTTCTAATTTCCCGATATTTATTGCACATCAGCACGAATTAAGCCTGGGCGAACTGATACTTGACCGGCATGACCTCAATACCAGCTGGAGCATTCATGCCTCTACCTTAGAAGAATTTGTAGAAAAAGGCGTTATAAAAGAAATATTAAAGGAACGATTTACAAGCACCTATAAAAATCCGCACGATTTTATGTGCGTTTTTGTGGTGGTGCCCGAAGGAGCGAATTTTATTTATTATCCTTACGTGAAATAATTTTATTGGAATGTTGCAAAGTTGAAATATTGTAAAGTTGTTATCTTTACATTGGAACTTTAGAACATGCTTTAAAACATTCAACTTTGCAACCTCACAACATTACAACAACAGTATAGCAATGACCGACAAACATCTTCTTATATTAAACCATCAGCAGATACAACAAAAGATCGACCGTATAGCGTATCAGATACTGGAAGATAATTTTGACGAAGAAGAAATACTTATAGCAGGAATATTACCTAGCGGAGATAAGATAGCAAAGCGGATAATAGGTATACTGAACGAGATTGCGCCTTTTAAAAGTAAGTTTATTGGCATAGAGCTTGACAAGCAAAGCACCAGCCTTAAAGCCAATATTAATTTTGATGTACAGGATTGCAGCAATAAAGTGGTTGTTTTAGTGGATGATGTTTTAAACAGCGGCAAAACCCTGGCTTACGGCTTCGGAGTTTTTCGTGATGTGCCATTAAAAAAATTTCGCACCGCCGTGTTAATAGACCGTAACCACAAAAAATTCCCGATGACAACTGATTATGCCGGGATTGCCCTTTCAACCGTTTTAAAAGAATTTGTAGATGTTGTTTTGGATGAGGATGGTCAGGAGGACGGAGTTTATTTGAGATAGATCGCAATAGTCGACATAACAAAAAAGGGTGTCAGCCTGAGCCCCGTCGAAAGATGAGCGCAGAGGCCTTTGCCCCTATGTTCGAGTGCCTCCTCTTCACATCCAACAACATGTCACTGGCACGAGATGAAGAATGACCAATCTATATTATACCTTTAACAGCCCCTCCACCCGCTCAGCAGTTAAACTCAACCCGTCAGTAACAATGGCAGCTTGGTTATAAAACTTTTCCCGCTCTGCTAATTTATCAGTTATGAAATCAACCAGCGCATCCCCATGCTGACCCTTAAGTACAGGGCGCTCTTCTTTTTCTTTTTCAAGCCTGTCTGCCAGTGTTTTGGGCGATAGTTTGATATAAACAGTTTTACCGTGGGCATTCATCCATTGCATGTTATCAAAAAAGCAGGGCAAACCGCCGCCTGTCGACACTACTGCATGTTCAGGATAGCTGGTGTGTTTTAAAACTTCCGATTCCAGTTTACGAAACGCATCTTCGCCAAATTTTGAGAAATATTGCGCTATGGTCATACCTTCCTGCACTTCCAGTATATGGTCAAGGTCCATAAAAGGATAACCCAGGCGATTTGCCAGTTTGCGGCCAAATGTGGTTTTTCCACACCCCATAAAGCCTATCAAAAATATAAGCCCAAAGCCTTCTGAATCTAACTGTTTATTTACCGACAATGTATTCTTTTTTAAATCATTAAAAACTCAACTGAATAGCCATATACCATCGACCAAAAAACTACCCCAGCTTCACCCTCGGATCAACCCAAACATAAATAACATCCACCAATATGTTGATCACCACAAAAATAAAAGCAATAAACAATATCGACCCCATTACTACCGGAAAATCTGACATTCCCAATGCATCAACCGTTGTTTTTCCCAAGCCATTATACCCAAACACATATTCTACAAAAAACGATCCTGCCAGCAGTGAGGCAAACCAGTTAGCAATAGCCGTAATTACCGGGTTCATAGCATTTTTTAAGGCATGTCGATAAATTATGGTACGGTTGCTTAACCCTTTGGCTCTTGCCGTACGGATGTAATCCTGCCCCAGCACATCCAGCATGGCGTTGCGGGTTAGCTGTACAATAACCGCCAGCGGCCTAAGCCCAAGGGTGATCATTGGCAAAACTAGGTTTTTCCAGGTAATCACTTCCCCTTTAAACGGATCATAGCTGTATAAGCTGCCAGACATATTTAAACCGGTGTATTTACTCAACTCAAAGCCAAAGATCCAGGCGATGATGATGCCTGCAAAAAATGAAGGCGCAGACACGCCCAGGGTTGAAAATCCGACAGCCAGCTTATCTATCCAGGTATTTTGATGAACTGCGCATAACACACCCAAAAAAACGCCAATAACAATGGCAAAGATCATAGCGGTGGTAGCCAGCACCAATGTATTTGGTATAACTTCGAGCAGTAAGGACGCCACGTCTTTATGTGTTTGATAAGAACGGCGCAGGTATGGCCATTTCAAAGCAAGCACTTTGACCGGCGATATAGCCAACAACTTTAAATAATGATAACGCTGCTGTTCTTCGCTGGTATTGAGGTGAATGCCTATGGGCGATAGATCATTTATGTAATAAACGAATTGTACGGGGACAGGTTTATCCAGCCCAAACTCCTTACGTATAGCCTGTAGGGATTGCACGTCTGCACGCTGCCCCTGCGTCATCCGGGCCGGATCGACCGGTAAAATATTAAAAAGAAAAAACACCACTGCCACCACTCCAAGCATCACTGCCAGGCCGTAAAATAATTTGCGGATGAGGTAGCTAAACATGTCTTATTGCTGAAAATATTTTTTTACCAGTTCATCATATTTGGGAATGGAGTGATAATGCCATTTATTAATCACCGTACCGTTTTTCAGAAGCAATATTCCAGGGTTAGCCCTTACCATTGATTTTAGCGGAACTTCGTCTGCATAAAAAATTTCGCTCAACAGGTGATGTTGTTTATTAAATGTTTCGGCATATTGATGCGAGTTAGAAGTCAGCAATACCGTACGTGTGTTAAAGTTTTGCGAAAGATTTATAGTCAGCGCATTTAAACGGTTGATGGCTTCCCCATCGGTCTTATCCAGGTCATAAGCAACTATGATAACGCTATAAAAAGGATTCGACAACAGCTCTTTTGTATAATCATTACCTTGCGCATCCTGTATAGACAGGTCGACTATCTTCGGCGTGAAACCTTTTTTAACTAGCTTACTTTCCGGGTTGCCAACAACTTCCCAATTGTTATCTTTCCAGATACCTGTTTTCATATAATCAGTGTTGGTCATTACCTTCGTCTGTCCTGTTTTTTTATTTTTAAGATGATAAGTAAGTTCAAACTCATCCGGCTTAGCTCCCGGTGGTGTTTTCATTTCATCTAACAGATTTGCCCCAATCTTATAAGGTAAAAAGTCAATTACCGGCAAAAAATTATAGGTATAAATACCGATGCCCAAGGCTACAATTGCCGAGGTCAGCAACAGCTTATCCCCTGTTTTAGCCGCAAAAAGCGGCCTGATATGTTTCCGGTTTATAAAAAGAACCACTATTAGCAGCAACAACACAAGATCTTTACTGAACGATTGCCACGGCGTTAACGGTATGGCGTCGCCGAAACAGCCGCATGTCTGTACCACCTTAAAATAAGCCGAATAAAACGTTAAAAAGGCAAAGAAAATAATGAGCAGCAGCAGGCCCCATGCCACTTTTACAGATCGAACACCGATCAACAATGCAACGCCCAATATAATTTCAAGCGAACATAAGATTATGGCAATAATAACAGAAAGTCCATTTAGAAAGGTGATATGGAAAACCTCAAAATACTCTTCCAGTTTATAGGAGAAACCAAGCGGATCATTTATTTTGATAAGTCCTGAGAAGATAAAGAGTAGTCCGACAAGTATTCTGGCTCCCCATACCCACCAGGGAGCAGTATTATTCAAATTCTTTTTCATTTGATAGTAAAATGTTGTAACGTTGAAAAGTTAGAAAGTTGCAACGTTGGTAAACCATCAAAATAACATTTCAACATTGTAACTTTTTAACATTCCAACAACCAATGGCTAAAGATACATTTTTTACGAAAAAGGCGACTATAAATGCCGGCGGCAAGCTGATTGATTTAAGCAGCCCTTAGGTGATGGGCATAATTAACCTTACACCTGATTCATTTTTTTCGGGCAGCAGGAAGCCGAAAGTTGCAGAAGCCGTACAGCAAGCCGAAAAAATGCTGAACGAAGGCGCCACTTTCGTAGATCTTGGCGCCTATTCATCGCGGCCCGGTGCGGAGGACATTTCAACAGAGGAAGAAACTGAAAGGTTATTACCAACAGTTGAAGCGATAGTGGCCGCCTTTCCGGATGCGATTTTATCAATAGATACTTTCCGTTCAAACGTTGCGGAAGCAGCTATAAATGCAGGGGCGCATATTATCAATGATATTTCCGGCGGACAACTGGATGAAGACATGTTTGCAACTGTTGCCCGGCTGCAGGTGCCCTACATTTTAATGCACATGAAAGGGAACCCCAAAACCATGCAGCAACTGGCAAATTATGACGACGTGTTCGCTGAAGTATATGACTATTTCGCTGAAAAACATCATCAATTAAAAATGCTTGGCGTGCACGATGTAATTATTGATCCCGGCTTTGGATTTGCAAAAAAAGCGGAACATAGCTATACCCTGATGAAACGCCTGCAGGATTTGAACATCCTGCAATTACCCATATTAGTAGGCATATCGCGTAAAAAAATGATATACGGACTGCTTGATACCACAGCAGAAAATGCGTTGAACGGCACAACTGCTTTAAACACCATCGCATTATCAAAAGGTGCAAATATATTAAGAGTGCATGATGTAAAGGAAGCAGTTGAGGCAGTAAAGATTTGGGGGATGTGCAGGTAATGATTTAACTATTTTTTTAAGCCTACAGGTAACGTTTCAAATGTCTTTGAAGGAGATTTTGTCATTTCACTCAATCTCTTCGCTATTGCTTTCCATGAGTATTTCCCGGCGGCAATTTGTACGGGTTCATCAAAATTAATATCATTATGGTAGAATAAAGCCTTCAATGTCATAACAGGATTCCTGGTTGCATATTTAACTTCATAAGAATCTGTCATTTTTTTAAGCGACAGATAACATGACAGATAGGCTAAATCAATAAAGTCCTTTAACCGTGTTCCATTTCCAACGATCTCATTAAGTTTCAACGCTGCTATATCTTCGAGACTTGCAAGTCTTATCCCCTCAACATTCTTTACTTCTTTTACAAACGGATACGAATGTGTTATAAAATCCACTTTCGTTCAGCGATTTGACCCTTAAGCGTATTCGTATCAAGAAAGTCTAACTTCATTCCTTTTTTTAATTCAAGATAACCAAGCATTTTATTTTCATCAAAAGGTCCTGTGAAAACAAATCAAGATCTATACTAATTCGATGGCCTATCTGTAAAGAAAGAGCCGTGCCTCCCACGAGAAAAAAATCATTGAGGTTTTCATCCAGCATCAAACTATTTAAGAGTTCCAGTGTGCCGGCTGTGACTGTTTCTTTATGTAGCATTTCATTTTTAATAAAGGGATATTAAAAACCTTACTTACAAAGTTCATATCCTTATTGTTAAGATACGGGATCGCTTCTATGGTCTCCTTCATTCCTTTTTTCGCCATAAAGGTTGAGCGCGGCCCACCAATCATTTGGCCAGTCCCTTTCAATCACCCTTTGAACTACAACATTTCGCATTTGTTGAAAATCAAAATCCGAAAGATTATATTCCCATAAAAGCGTGGGATTTATTTTAGCGTCCGGATGCTTTTTGTAATCGCTCAAATAAATAAAATTCATATTCAAGGCAGAATTGACTTTAACAAATATACCGAATTTTCAACGGATTTTGAAGTTCAATGATTTGACGATCTCTTATTCAACAAACGTTCACCCCACCAACTCCATCATCTTCAAAATACTTTCTACATACTCCCGGTTATTTGCAAGCCGTGGAACTTTATGCTGACCGCCAATTTTCCCTCTTTCTTTCATCCAGTTAAAGAAGGTTCCTTCAGGAGCCCGGCGCACAATTGGCCGGCGAAGGGCCATGTCTTTAAATCGTTTAGCATCATAATCGGAGTTGATGCGTCTTAAAGTTTCGTCCAATATATCTACAAAACGCTCAAATTCCGAGGGTCTTTTTTCAAATTCAATTATCCACTCATGGGCGCCGCTCTTTTCGTCGCTAAAATAAACCGGGGCTGCGGTGTATTCGCGGATAACGGCGCATGTTTGCTGGCATGCTTCATCCAAAGCCCGTTCAGCATTATCAATGATCAGTTCCTCGCCAAAAGCATTAATAAAGTGTTTGGTACGGCCGGTTACCTGGATGCGGAAAGGCAAAAGGGAGGTAAAGCGAACAGTGTCGCCAATCATATACCGCCAAAGCCCGGCATTAGTACTAATGATGAGCGCATAGTTTTTATCGAGCTCCACTTCATCCAGGGTAAGTGTTTGGGGGTTTTCTTTATGGATATCTTCTAATGGCATAAACTCATAAAAAATGCCGTAATCCAGCATGAGTAACATTTCGCCGGGTTCCCGTGTATCCTGTATACCAAAAAAACCTTCAGAGGCATTATAGTTTTCCAGGTAATACATGTCATCCTTTGGGATCAGCTTTTTAAACTGCTCCCGGTAAGGTGTAAAATTCACTGCCCCATGAAAATACATCTCAAGATTTGGCCATACTTCCAGCAGGTTTTTTTTGCCCGTGATTTCCAATATCCGCTTAAACAACAAGATATTCCAGGTAGGCACGCCACTGAGGCTGGTAACATTTACATCAATTGTTGCACGTGCAATTTTTTCAATCTTCTCCTCAAAATCTTCCAGCAACGCTATGTCCATGTGCGGGGTACGATGTAGTTCCGCCCATAAAGGCAAATTCTTCATTAGTACAGCAGACAGGTCTCCGAAAGAAGTATCGGCCCTTAACTGACTTACCTGGTAGCTGCCGCCAAGCGTTAAAATTTTCCCGGTAAACATCCGGGCATTGGGGTTATTGTTAAAATAGATAGTAAGCAGATCTTTACCACCTTTAAAATGACACTCTTCCAGCGCCTCTTCACTTACCGGGATAAATTTGCTGCGGTCGCTGGTTGTACCGGATGATTTGGCGAACCACCTGATCTCTGAGTGCCAAAGCACATTTTGCTCGCCTCGCAGCATTCGTTCTATATAAGGCCTTAGCGTATCATAGTTTTGTATGGGCACCCGCTCTTTAAACTGGTCAAGGCTGGTAATGCTTTTATAACCATATTTTTTGCCCCATTCCGTATTTTCGGCTCCCGATACCAATTGTTCAAACCATTCCTCCTGCACCTCATTGGGGTATTTCATAAAAAGCTCTATCTGGTGGATACGCTTTTTCATAAACCAGGTGAAAACAGAGTTAAAAATGGTCATAGGCCTATTTAAATTGATCGAACGTTTTTCTTTTTAATACAAAGTTAGAACCCAGGTACACCTTACGCACCATCTCATTGGCTGCTAAAACCTCCGGCACACCCGATTCCAGTATTTTACCTTCAAACAGCAAATAAGCCCGGTCTGTAATAGACAGGGTTTCCTGCACATTATGGTCGGTAATAAGTATACCAATATTACGTGTTCTTAGTTTAGCTACCATTGCCTGTATTTCTTCTACCGCTATCGGATCAACACCGGCAAAAGGCTCGTCCAATAAAATAAAATTCGGCTCGGCAGCCAAGGCCCTGGCAATCTCAGTACGCCGCCGCTCACCACCAGATAACAGGTCGCCACGGTTGCGGCGTACTTTATGCAAGCTGAATTCGTCTATCAACTCTTCCAGCTTTTCGTGCTGGCGCTCCTTTGTCATCTTGCCCATTTCTAGCACCGCCTTTATATTATCCTCAACAGATAGCTTCCTAAATACCGATGCTTCCTGTGCCAGGTAGCCAATGCCTTTTTGTGCACGGCGGTACATCGGGTCGCCGGTAATATTTTCATCATCTAAAAATATCTCACCTTCATTCGGTTTTATCAAGCCCACTATCATATAAAAAGAAGTTGTTTTGCCGGCACCATTCGGCCCAAGCAAACCTACTATCTCGCCCTGTGATACATTGAATGATACATCGTTTACAACTGTACGCTGCTTATATCTTTTTAATAAATTATCTGCTCTTAAAATCATTCTATTTACGATTTACGATGTACGAATTACGATTTTTTATCAATATTACCATCAACATTGATAAGTCAAATATCTCAATCCGTAAATCGAATTCCTTTAATATTTAACTGTATGGTGCGCCGCTCCCGCCATATATTTTCTTCTATTGAGTAGCAAATATCAAAGGGAACATCTTTTTTTAGTTTTGGAAGATATTCACCATGGTTAAATGCGATGCTGTCAAACCCGGGCGATCCTTGTTGTATTACCGTCATTTTTATATGATTAGCGCCCACCAAACCGGCATTCCCGCTAACATACACATTTTTTGTTAAGAATACAGGCGACATATTTTCGGGGCCAAAGGGTGCAAACTGGTTAAGCACCCTGAAAAATTTGGGTTCTATCTGGCTTAAACGTAATTCTGCATCAATCTGTATTTGCTGCACTAATTGTTCCGGTTTGATAGTCGCACTTACAACTTCTTCAAAGCGGTTTATGAATGCGTCCACATTTTCGGGATGCAGGGTAAGACCGGCAGCATATTTATGCCCGCCAAACTGTATCAGCAAATCACTGCAACCGCATAATGCTTCATAAAGATCATACCCTAAAACAGAGCGCGCAGACCCCGCCACGTGTCCGTTTGACCGGGTAAGAACTATTGTTGGGCGATAGTATTTTTCAGTTAACCGTGAAGCCACAATTCCAATAACACCTTTGTGCCATTTTTCATTAAAAACGACGGTTGATTTGCGGTTGATCAATACCTCGTCATTGTCAATAAGGCTAAGCGCTTCGTCGGTAATAGATAGGTCGTGTCCCTTACGCTCCGTGTTTTTCACATTGATCAGCAGGCTTTTTTCCTTAGCCTTATCTTCATCACAGGCTATCAGCAGTTCCACGGCGTGTTTAGCGTCATCAATGCGGCCCGCTGCGTTAATACGCGGACCCAATAAAAAAACAACGTCCGAAATGGTAAAGTTGCTGCTTTTACCCGCTATCTCCATCAGGGTTTTTACCCCAATGCAAGGGTTCGTATTTATTTTTTGAAGCCCAAGGTGCGCAAGCACCCTGTTTTCATCGGTGATGTGTACAATATCGCATGCAATACTAATGGCAACCAGATCTAAGTAACAGGCAACCTTTTCAAACGAAATATCATTTTTTTCGGCATAGGCTTGTATCAACTTAAAACCGATGCCGCATCCGGATAACTCTTTGTAAGGATATTCACAATCCGACCGTTTTGGATCGAGTATAGCAACTGCTGCAGGCAGCTCATTACCGGGCAAATGGTGATCACATATAACAAAATCAACGGCTTTTGTATTGGCATAAGCAATTTTATCAATTGATTTTATACCACAATCAAGTGCAATAATGAGTTTAAAATTATGTTCCGCAGCGTAATCTATCCCCTGGGTTGAAATGCCATAGCCTTCGTTATACCTGTCAGGAATGTAATATTCCAGCTGGTCATAAATTTTGCTAAAAAAGCCATAAACTACAGCTACAGCGGTGGTTCCGTCAACATCATAATCGCCATATACCAGGATTTTTTCACCTGCAGTGATTGCAGCTTCTATCCGTGTTAAGGCTTTTTCCATGTCGGCCATCAGGAAAGGGTCGTGCAGATGTCGCACGTCCGGCCGGAAAAAAAGGCGTGCGTTATCATAATCCTTAATTCCCCTGTGTATCAGCAATCTACTTAA